>NZ_JBHVSI010000003.1:0-224174 GCF_042885335.1 Neobacillus sp. NPDC058068
AACGACTAAACGGCCTTAGCCCTATGGAATATAGAGCTAAAGCCGCTTAGATCATTTTTATTATTTCCACTGTCTACTTGACGGGGTGCAGTTCAATTCAGCTGGCTGTGCCTTTTTTTAATCTGTCATAAATTTATATTCCAAAACCGCAGCAAGTCCTGCGCTATGGGTAAAATCCCTCCAAATAAAATAAAGACAGTATAGCTAGTTTTAAAAGCTTCACTAGTTATACCGTCTATACGAAGAAACTATTCTACCGCATGGAAGCTAACATCGTTCATTCCGTCAAATTTGACGGAAATGTAGTCGCCTGCGTTAAAACGGACCGCTTCGGTAAGGGAACCTGCTAGGATAATTTCACCGGCTTTCAGTGATTTTCCTTTCCGGCTGAGCATAGCTGCGAGCATCGAGATAGACAGTGCAGGGTGCCCTAATATAGCACAACTGGTTCCGAAGGCTTTCGCTTCGCCGTTAATGAAAATGGTTGCACCGACTAAATCGGATTGGAAATCCTCAGGTTTACGTAAGCTGTCCCCGAGAACCACTCTTGAAGCGGACGTATTGTCGGCAATTACGTCGGGAAGAGTGAATATGAAGTTTTCATACCGACTGTCGATGATTTCTAAGGCAGGGAAAATGTACTCGGTTGCATCTAAGACGTCTTCAACCGATAAATTTTCTCCTTCTAAGTCTTTCTTTAAAACAAAGGCCAGCTCCGCCTCTACTTTCGGATGAATCAATTGGCTGACAGAGATACTGCCGCCGTTTTGAACTTTCATATAATTAAACACATACCCGAAGATCGGTTCTGTAACGTTCATTTGGGTCATTTTTGCTTCACTTGTCAGACCCATTTTTGGGCCAAAAATGCTATGGCCTGCTTCCAGTTTGATTTTGATGATTTCATCTTGGATTTTATATGCATCCTCTACCGTCAGCTCAGGATTTTCTGCAGTAATTCTAGTTACTTCTCTTTTATCCAGTTCTGCTTGATGAAGAAATTCAGCAAGGGAATGTATTTTTGTTGCTTCCACCGTTTTCACCTCATTAATAGTTTTTCATGATCCGAACACGTCTTAACTAAAGCTCACCGATACCTCTCCTAACCCTGCGAATCGGGCTGTGAATTGGTCTCCAGGGTTGACGGCGACTGCTGCGGATAGGGCACCTGAAAGGATGATTTCCCCAGCCTTTAATGGAATATCATATTCTGCTAGTTTTGTAGCAAGCCATGCAACACAATTAGCAGGATGTCCAAGGACTGCTGCACCGACACCAGTATTCACCAATTTACCGTTTTTATATAAGCCCATCCCTAATTGGGCGAGGTCTACCTCTGAAACTGCAAATTTTTGATCTCCAAGGACATATAAGCCGGAAGAGGCATTATCGGCAACGGTGTCCTCAATGGTAATCTTCCAGTCTTGGACACGACTATCGACAATTTCAAAAGCAGGGACAATATATTCTGTTGCCAGGAGCACATCAAAGGACGTGATATTAGGGCCTGTTAAATCCTTTTTCAGCTTAAAGGCAATTTCTGCCTCGATTTTAGGCTGACAAAGGATATTTGCTGGAATAATAGAATCATTTTTATATTCCATGCCATTTAGAAGGTGACCATAATCAGGCTGGTTTACCCCAAGCAAATCCTGCATGGCCTTTGAGGTAAGACCGATCTTTTTCCCCGTAATGACTTGCCCTTGATTCAGCTTTTCCTGAATGTTGATCAGCTGGATTTGATAAGCTTCATCAATGGTTAAATCAGGATTGTCAGCTGACAAGGGGGATATTCCTTCTCTATTTTGCTCTGCAATGCGGAGAAGAAGAGCAAATTCTTCCGTTTTTTTACTAGATTGAACAGTCACTTGAACTCTCTCCTTTTTATCTTTCGCTTTTTAGTTTGGTGCCGATGGCAAAACGATTTGCCGGAACCTCATTTACAATCACACGAACAGATTCGATGGGTGCATTTAAACTTTCCGAAACCGTTCGGGCCACATTTTTTATACAAGTTTCAATCACTTCATTATCTCGTCCTTGCACGAGTGTAATTTGAACAACTGGCATTTATTTCACCTCAAATCATGAAGAGGAATAGAAAAACATTCCTCTGTTCGATAATATCGAACGTCGTTCTTAAATATTGATACTTCTATTATAAATTAAACACAATAGGTAAAGTCAACCTATTTTTAGTCAATTTTGAAAATTAACTGATTTCTATTCATAAAGGTTCCCTTGCTTATGAAAAGGGAGTTCCTTATAATAAATTTAATATAATTCTAACTATTTTGTTATTAATGCTATCATTTTATGATTTTTTTTGAAGGGGCGAATCTACTATGATTGAGTCCGTGAAAAAGGCATGCCAAATTATCAGTTGTTTTTCTAATGAAGAACCTGTATTAGGGATTGGCATAATCGCTGAAAAATTAGGGCTACATGTTAGTACGGCACACCATATCGTCACGACATTGTGTGATGAAGGTGTATTGATGAAAGATCAAAAGAAAAAATATCGACTTGGCTGGAGAGTCCTTGAATGGAATAATCATGTGATGTTTCAGCAGGATGTGTATGAAAAGGCAATGCCGATAGTAAAAGAATTGATTCTTAGATTTAAAGGAACTGTCCATATTGCGATGTTTGACAAAGGGACGGTTGTTTTTGTATTAAGGGTGTCTTCAGAGGAATCTACACCAATTCAAACCTATATCGGATCTAGGAAGCCGGCTTATGCGACCAGCTCTGGAAAAGTCCTGTTGGCTTATAATTCTGTTTATTTACAGGAGACGATAAACAGGGGCTTGTCACATGAGGGGCCAAATACGATAACAGATATTAACCAATTGAAAAAGGAGCTTTCGGAAATCCGTAAAAAAGGCTATTCGATCAGCAATAGTGAAAATTCGGATGACATGTATGGAGTGGCCGCACCGATCTTCTCCTATTCAGGCGAAATTATCGCAGCCGTTAATTTAGTCGGTCCTCCGTCCTATATGCAGGGCAGCAATCGTGATATGATTATCCGCAGTTTGAAAAGCACCGCACACTCTATTTCAAAAGAGCTGGGGTATATTGAAATTTAGGCAAATAGTCGTGTTAGAGGCAAATACCTTTTTTTTGCCGAATTTAAACCATGGCAGTTGTAAACCCATTCTTTGGGTATAGCTACAGTTATGGTTTTTTTATTTTTCCTCTGTTTCTGAATATATATAATTTTCAAAAAAATAAATCATCATTATGTTAATTAGTTTACAATGAGCTGCTGGATTTGCATTTACAATCATGAACGAAGGGTTGACCTCTATCAACTTTCGAGGAGAGTGATAAAAATTAGAGAGAAGCTTTAGGTAATGTATCTTTTCAATATTGTGCTGTTAAGGCTCATGGAAGGCTAATCAATTCGTACATGTATGTAAAAGGTGTTATAAGAAAGGAGATCGTAAGATGGATTTATCTTCACAATCCGTAAGTCCCATTCCTTCAGGAAGCGAACCTAATTTACCGAAAAAAAGTTTAGAAGGACGTACCATCCCTAAGGTTACATTTCTTGTTGTGGCCATATGTTGGTTTGCAATGTTTTCCGAAGGATATGATTTGGCGATTTATGGTGCTGTTCTTCCTGCCATATTGGATGATCCTGCATGGAAGCTATCGCCCGCTATGGCCGGATCTATTGCGAGCTATGCCCTTTTTGGAATGTTGATAGGGGCCGTTATTTCAGGTACGATTACGGATATTTTTGGCCGCAAAAAAGTGATGGCACTCTGTATCACCATTTTTTCCATTTCCATGATCTTTGCGGCATTAGCACCTACTCCTCAACTGTTTGGAATCATTCGCTTTATTGGAGGTTTAGCATTAGGCGGTGTTATTCCGACAGCATCAGCCTTAACCATTGAGTATTCTCCTATTAAACGGAGGTCCTTGATGTATGCGATCATGTATACAGGCTATGCAATGGGCGGTGTATTTTCGGCTTTCTTTTCCATCCTATTCTTGGCAGATCATTCATGGCGGGTCATGTTTTGGATTGGCGCGCTGCCGATTTTAGCAGTTCCTTTTATTCTCAAATTTTTGCCTGAATCGCTAGAATTTCTTGTCGTGAAAAATAGAGTTGCAGATGCAGAACGGATTGCCAACAAATATAATATTTCCATTGAAAACATAAAGGAAGCTGCGAAGAAAGAAAAAAAGAAAGCAAAAAGTAAGACCAACAATGCGGTTGCAGAGCTCTTTAGCAGACAAAACATTCGACCAACCATCTTTTTTTGGATTACCTTTTTTATGGGCTTATTCACGATTTACGGTTTAACTACATGGCTGCCGCAAATGATGAGAAGTGCGGGCTATCCACTCGGTTCAAGTATTGGATTTCTGTTGATGCTGAATTTTTCAGCGGCTGTTGGGGCTATTTTAGCCGGTGTTGCGGCAGATAAATGGGGATCTAAAAAGGTTATTATTATTTCGTATTTACTAGCGGGTATTTCCATTGCTTTACTAAGTGTCAAATCATCAATGTTGGTTGTTTATGGTCTGGTTGGAGTTGCTGGATTCGGAACAATTGGAACAACCTTAATCTTAAATGCCTATATTTCCAAATATTTCAGTACGAAAATTCGCGGAACTGCTTTTGGGTGGGCCCTTGGATTTGGACGGATTGGGGCCATTTTAGGACCTATTTTAGCCGGCTTGATCATTAGCTGGAATTTTAACCTTACGATGAATTTCTATGTTTTTGCCCTTGCCGGGACTATTGCGGCGATAGCCGTCATATTTATTCCAAAAGGCATACATGGGGAAGTTTAATAAAATATAAATAATCCACAGATGGTAACGAATTAGGGGCAAGTAATGAACTGTCCCTTTTTTTACTTTTTTATTAAGAAACCTAGAAAGGATGGTGGAGATGGAACAACTGATTAAGAGATTAAAAGAAAATGGATTACTTGAAATCCAAACACCTGTAGAAAAGGCTGCGTTTGTTTTACGCCAGTTTGCAGAATGGTTCCCGTTTGAGAATACAGATGTCATGAATGGAATTGAAACAGACATCTCCCCTGAATATTTAATCCAAAAGATGGTCCTGCAGAAACGTGGAGGGCTCTGCTATGAAATTAATCCGCTATTATTACTTGTTTTACAGGAGATTGGATTTGATGCCAAGCTTGGTGCAGGTACAATTGTGAATAACGGAAAATGGGCGCTTGATCAAACCCATGCACTTGTTCTTTTGCAGTTAGATGGAAAAAAATATATTGCTGACAGTGGGTTTGGCAGTCATCTCGCGCTTTCTCCTTTGAAGTTAGACGCAGAAGCAGTTACTTCTCCTGCTGGGACCTTTAGATTACGAACTCATCAAACCGAGAAAGGGAGTATGGTGTTGGAATGCCTAAATGAACAAAACGAATGGTATATACGCTATGCGTTCGATTGGGAACCCGTTCCTTGGAGACTGTTATCGGATATGAAACGAGCTATTCATAAAAACCCTCTCTCTCCTTTTAACAAGGAATTATTAATTGCACGGGTTTTACAGGATGGCACCGAATCCATTAACGAAAAACGGCAGCATCGAAAGTGGACCGACGGCCGAGAAGAAACAATTATGTTTGAAAACGAAGATAAACTGATTGAAACAGTGCGGCGTAACTTTCCCTCGGATTTGATAAAACAGGTCCAAAATCATTTGCTTTTCCACGATTAGGAAGATAGAATATTCTTTAAATTCTAAAGTAATTGGAGGGCGGAATCGAATGTTAACTCTTCAATCCAATCAAAGCAATTGGGATGATTATCTGAAGTATGGTGAAAGACTGTTTTTTAAGAGGAAATCAACGATCTTTAAAGAAGGTACAATAGGAAAAGAAGGATTTTACTTTTTGCAAAAAGGGGTGGTAAAGGTCTACACGACAACCTTTACCGGAAAAGAAAGAACGATTGATATTATGTTCAGCGGCCAAGTGTTTGGTGAGCAGACGGTTGATCGCCAGCCCTATTTTTCTACTGCACGGGCTTTTGAGGATTCTGTAGTCTATTTTCTTCCATACTGGAAATTACATGACTTAATGAAAGAAGATCATGCCTTAAGACTATTAATTTGTGATGCTCTTAGAACCAAATTAGACCTTCTCTTAAATAATCTCCTTATACAGTCATTACCAGCTGAACAATTAATGGCTGTTTATCTGTTAAGAATCAGCATGCAATACAACAATCATATTCCCTTGACACAGCAAGAAATTTCCAAATATACAGGATTAACAAGGATAACCATCTATAAGATTTTTAAAAAGTGGGAGAGTAATCAGCTTATTTTAGTAGGAAATAAGAATATAACGATTAACGATTTACAGCGCATAGAGGAAATTGCAGCAATCCCTGACAAGAAATAGGGCGATAAAAAGAGACTCCCTGTGCAAAAGGAAGTCTGGTGGTTCAACCGAAAAAATGCTCTAATTTTCGGGTTATCTTTTGGATATCGTTAATAAAAATAGTTCGGTCTTTTATTAGGATGATATTTTCCATTTTCCACTGGTTTAATATTTTCCATATGGTTACCCGAGAGGTTCCTAAAAAATTGGAAAGGGTGGTCTGATTTAGAGAAATTTTCGTGTTTTTTGTTTTTTCGTATAATCGATAAAATAAATAGGCTAGTTGAATTTCAACAGAGGCGTTTAAAATTGATTTTATGTTAACCAACAAACGAATTTTAGTGGCTAAGGATCGATTGATTTCATTAACTGCTTCGGGAACCTCTAAACATAAATCCTGGAAGTTCTTTGAAGGGAAATAATATAATGTTGAGTCTTTTATCGCTTCAGCCGTTGTTATATAAGGAGAATGGTGGATACCATGTTCACCTAGTATTTCCCCGGTGAAGACAATGTCAATAATCCGTTCGTCCCCGTTATAACCAACGATACTAATTTTAATTTCTCCGTCTTTTAAGTAATAGAATCCTGTACCTTGATACCCTTGCCGAAATAGCACTGAATTTCCGGGAAGAAAGAGTGGTTGTCCATAATGGACGAGGCAGTCCCAATCTACTAAATTGTTAATCATTTATTTTATCTCCTTCTTTCTAAATTAATAGTACGGTAATTAATGTGCTTATAATCCTATCATATATGTAAGCGTTAACAATTGCTTGCATTTCATCATTTTAAATTTTTATTGGAAATATGTTAATTCATTAACTAAAGGGGAGACATCAAGGTTTTAAAATATAGATATAAAGGTTAATAGCCCGAAAGGAAGTTTATTTTAGAAGGAGGATTTGCTGTGTATACAACTAGTACCGCATTTTTAGAAGCTCTCCAAGAAGCTGGTGTATCCTATATTTTTGCTAATTTAGGAAGCGATCACCCGGCTATCATTGAAAGTTTGGCAAGGGCAATGAAAGATAATAAGAAATTACCAACTGTTATCACCTGCCCTCATGAATTTGTTGCTCTAAGTGCAGCGCACGGGTTTGCTCAAGCAACTGGTGACCCTCAGGCTGTGTTGGTTCATGTAGAGTGTGGGACGCAAAACATGGGTGGAGCCATCCATAATGCTTCCAGGAGCAGGGTTCCTGTTTTAATTTTTGCGGGCGCTTCTCCCTATACACAAGAAAACGAGTTAGTTGGAAGCCGGAATGAATTTATTCATTGGATTCAAGACGTGTCTGACCAACGCGGAATCATGCGTGGATATACCAAGTATGATAATGAAATCCGCACAGGGGCTAATGTAAAACAGTTAGTGTTCCGTGCTCTGCAAATTGCCAGAAGTGAACCAATGGGACCCGTTTATTTGATGGGGCCGCGTGAAGCCATGGAAGCAGAGACTGAGCCGGTTACCCTTAACAAAGAACTTTGGGAGCCGATTGCACCTGGAGCCATTTCGCCGCAACATGTTATTGAATTAACGAAGGATTTGCTGCAAGCAAAAAATCCGGTTATCGTCACATCTTATCTGGGGAGAAATACGAAGGCGGTAGAGGAACTTGTCCGTTTAAGTGAACAATTAGCCATTCCTGTCATCGAGTCAATCCCTCATCAAATGAATTTCCCGGCACATCATCCCATGAATTGCGGTTCTTATTGGAATGATCCAGGCCAGAATGAAGTACTCGCTGAAGCTGATTTAGTTCTTGTTTTAGACAGTGATGTTCCATGGATCCAAACGAAAAATAAGCCGTCTGAAAACGCAACGGTTTATTATCTAGACATTGATCCCCTAAAGGAAGAAATGCCTTTATGGTATATCCCTTCCAAACGATTTTTTAAAGCGGATTCTTATACAGCCCTGCAGCAAATCAATCAATATTTGAAGGAAAAATGTACAACTGACCAGGAGGCGGTATCTAAGCGCTGGAAAAAGTTCTCTGCCGTTCATGATCGACAGATGGAGGCAAAGCGCCGGATTGAGGAAACAGAAACGGATGTGATCACCCCAGAATACCTTACTGCTTGTGTAAGAGAGGTAATGGATGAAAATACCATTGTATTGAATGAGGCGATCTCCAATTATGGCGTCGTTTCTAATCATATCGAAGTCAATACACCAGGCTCTTATTATGGCAGCGGTGCCGGTTCCTTAGGCTGGAATGGCGGTGCTGCAATTGGAATGAAATTAGCCAAGCCTGATAAAACCATTATTAGTTTGACTGGAGATGGCTCCTATTTCTTCAGTATTCCATCTACTGTCCATTGGATGGCCAGACGATATAACACGCCATTCTTGCAGGTGATTTTTAACAACTCAGGATGGAAAGCACCAAAACTTTCAACCCTTGGTGTTCACCCACATGGTGTAGCCAATGAAATGGAACAGTTTTGGGTGAATTTTGATCCGCATGCAGATTTGGCTAAAATCGCAGAAGCTGCTGGTGGTGCTCTTGCGATCAAAGTACAGGAGCGTTCCGACTTGAAAGCTGCCCTAGAAGAAGGAATCAAGCAGGTGAAGGAAGGGCGTTCTGTTGTAGTAGATGTCAGCATTCCACATGTTTATTCAAAAGAGGGAAATGTGAAAATGGAGGTCGAAATATGAGTATAAAAACGAATATTTTAGGTGAGATCGTAAGTGGAATTGTGAACGACCGGATCGAAATTATTGATCTTTCCCAGCTGTTAAATGAAAGCACACCTGTGATCAGTCTCCCTGAACCATTTGCGAACACTGGCGGTTTTAAGTTTTTACCTATTTCAAAATATGATGAAAAGGGACCTAATTTTTACTGGAATGATTTTATCGCCGGGGAACATTGCGGCACCCACTTCGACGCACCAATCCATTGGATTTCAGGCAGAGACCATGACGGAGTAGATACGATGCCAATGAAAAATATGGTAGGTGAAGCATGTGTCATCAATATCACAAAGGAAGTCGATGAAAACCCTGATTATTGTTTGACGGTAGAGGATATTAAGCGCTTTGAAGAAGAACATGGTGAAATAACTAAGCATTCATGGGTATTGGTTTATACCGGATGGTCAAAGTATATGGGCAATCACGAAAAGTATTTTAATGTCGGCGAGGACGGACAGCCGCATACGCCGGGCATTTCCAAAGAAGCCTCCCTATTTCTATCAATAGAGCGGGATATTTTGGGAGTAGGAGTGGAAACAGTCGGAACAGACGCCGGAATCGCAGGCACATTTGAACCGCCATTTCCGAATCACCACTATATGCATAAAGCCAATAAATACGGTCTTGCCCAATTAACCAATTTAGAAAAACTCCCACCACGAGGAGCTGTCTTAATTATAAATCCATTAAAAATAGAAAATGGAAGCGGAAGCCCAATCCGAGCGATCGCCCTAGTTGAAAAAGAATAGAGCTTTTGCTATGGGGTTTTTATAAAAATTAGAAAGAAAATTGGAGGTAGGTTGTATATGGTAACAGCTAAAACGGTTGTAGATCTTAAGCTTGAAGAAAAGTATGGTCTGTTCATTAATGGTGAATTCTTAGAACCAACAAACGGTCACATCGATGCCATTAACGCAGCAAACGGAAAAGTCCTTTCAAGAATTGCCAGGGGAGGCAAAGTAGAGATTGATCTCGCTGTAAAAGCGGCCAACAATGCATTTAAAGAATGGTCTAACACACCAATTGAAGAACGATCCGCCTTGCTTCATAAGGTGGCAGATGTCCTAGAAGCTAACCAAGAACGCCTAAAAATGATCGAATGTATGGACACCGGCCGCCCTATTCACGAATTTGATTTGGACTATAAGCTGGCGATTTATCAATTCCGCTACTTTGCTTCCGCTATTTTAACGTTCGAAGGAATTTCAAGACCTATTCAGAACGGCCATCTCATCGTGAAGAAAGAAGCTCTAGGTGTTTGTGCGCAAATCATCCCATGGAATGTACCGATGATTATGGTTTCCTTTAAATTGGCCCCGGCCCTTGCCGCAGGTAACACAGTCGTATTAAAGCCAGCTGAAGATGCCAGTCTTTCTACGATTGAGTTTGCTAAATTACTGAAAGATGTTCTGCCAAAAGGAGTTTTGAATATTGTAACAGGTTACGGTACTGAAGCAGGACAGGCACTCATCGATCACCCTGATATTCACAAACTTGCTTTCACCGGAAGCGTTGGAGTTGGCCGTTTGGTCGGTAAAACAGCAGGAGAAAGACTACTGCCGGTCACATTAGAGCTTGGAGGAAAAGCTCCGCATATCGTATTCCCAGACGTAGATATTGATCGTGCAGTGGAAAATGCAACATTGGGATACACCTTCTTTAATGGACAAAGCTGTGTCCTTGGAACACGTCTTTTCGTTCATGAAGATATTTATGATGAGTTTGTTGAAAAATTAATTGCCAGAGCAAAAGAAGTGAAAATTGGGGATCCTACTGATCCATCCACCAGATTAAGCTCGCTCATCAATGAGAAACAAGGCAAGCGTGTTCTCGGCTATTTCGATATTGCTAGAGAAGAAGGAGCAAAAATCCTTTACGGCGGAAATCGTGTAACGGTTCCGGGCAATGAGCATGGCTATTTTATAGAGCCGACCATCATTGAAGCTGAGAGTGACATGAGGATTGCTCAGGAGGAAATTTTCGGTCCTGCATGTACTGTAACTCGTTGGAGTGATATTGATGAGGTTATTGAAATGGCTAATAATGTTCAATACGGGCTAGCTGCCGGAATTATGACGGAAAACCTTGAAAATGCCCTAAACACAGCAAATAAGCTGGAGGCAGGAAGCGTTTGGATTAACCAATACTTTAACTTCCAATCTGGTGCTCCATTCGGAGGTTTTAAAGATAGCGGTGTGGGAAGAGAATACAGCAAAGAAGCTTTAGACCACTATACACAATCCAAAACCATTGTCGTTGCCTACCAAATGCCGCCGGCAGGATTTTTTAAATAACTGTGCGATTGATGGTCTTTCGCCAAAGACAAACCATAGCTGTTATGAACTATTCTTTAGGGAATAGTTTATACAGTTGTGGTTTTTTTGTTGTCTTTTAAAAATTGTAAGAGGAAATTATCTTTTAAAAAAATTCAATTAATTTCACAATATGAAAAAATTCGATTTTTATGAAAGCGTTTTTACACTATATTGGTAATAGAAACCTAGTAAATTGTAAGGGTGATAAATTCTCTTGAGCCTTTACTAAGAAAAATAAATTGAAAATTGGGGGAATTGTAAAGATGGCTACGATGACAAAATTAAATGCGTTTAATCTCGTGAAATGGATTGAAGAAAATAAGGATCAACTGAAGCCGCCAGTGAATAATAAGGTGCTTTGGGAAGACTCCGAATTTATTTGTATGATTCTTGGCGGCCCGAACAGACGCCGCGACTTCCATGTCGATCCATCCGATGAATTCTTCTACCAAATTAAAGGCGATTGCTATGTTGAAGTTATTAATGACGGAAAGCGTGAAGTCGTAACTGTAAAGGAAGGAGAAGTATTTATGCTTCCTGCAAACGTGCCGCATTCTCCGCACCGTGTTGCGGACACTTACGGCCTTGTTATTGAACGCAAGCGTGGAAAAGGAGAACTAGAGGATTTCGTTTGGTTCTGTGATAACTGTGATCGTGAAATGCATCGTAAAACAGTTCAATTAACAAATATTGAAACCCAAGTAAAAGGAGCAATTCAAGAATTCAACAGCAGCAAGGATCTTCGTACTTGTGAAAGCTGCGGCCACGTGATGTCAGAAGAAGTAAACGAATGGAATCCTAAAAATAATCAATAAGAAATATTTTTAAAGCGGAGGAGAAAGCATGAGAGTAGATTTTCATACACACATCATTCCAGAAGACATTCCCAACTTCGCAGAAAAATTTGGCGGCGAACGCTGGCCGACGCTCGAGAAAACATGTTCCTGCGGTGCAAATATTATGGTGGCCGGGAAGGTGTTCCGCGAAGTAACGCATCAGGTATGGGATCCTGAACAGCGAATCAAGGATATGGATGAAGAAGGTGTGGATATCCAGGTATTGTCACCTATTCCTGTGACATTCTCCTATTGGGCTGAGCCAGAAGCAGCGGAGGAAATGGCGAGAATTCAAAATGATTTTATCGCCGAAACCGTGAAAAAGTATCCGGACCGCTTTATCGGGCTTGGAACGGTTCCGCTCCAGGATGTAGAGGTTTCAATTCGCGAAATGGACCGCTGCATGCATGAGCTTGGATTAAAAGGCATCGAAATCGGGACGAATATCAACGGTCAAAACCTCGATGATCCTGCTTTTACGAAGTTCTTTGAAATGGCGGAAAAATGGGAAGTGCCGTTGTTTGTTCACCCATGGGAAACATTAGGCAGAGAGCGGATGCCGCGCCATAATTTCATGTACACTGTTGGAATGCCGAGTGAAACAGCTCTTGCTGCCGCTAGTTTAATCTGCGGCGGTGTGATTGAGAAATTCCCTGGACTAAAAGTTTGTTTCGCCCATGGAGGCGGGTCATTCCCATATATATTACCGCGCCTTGATCAAGGCTGGAAGGTATGGCCGCATTTAAGAGTCATAAATAAGCCGCCAAGCTATTATGCGAAGAATTTTTATTTTGATTCATTGAATTATGATCCCTTAAACATTAAATATTTGGTCGATCGTTTCGGTCATGAAAAAATTGTCATGGGATCGGATTATCCGTTTTTACTTAGGGAGATCCCGCCTGGGGAAGTTGTTGATCAAACTGTGGAGCTTACAGAAGAGCAAAAACAGGATATTTTAGGCAGAAATGCCCTTGCCTTTCTAAATATTGAAATAAAGGAAGAGGTTAAATCATGAGTACACCGGAAGAAAAGCTTGAAGAACTTGGGCTGGAGCTGCCGCCATTACGTCCTGCACATGGAGATTATGTCGGCTGTGTCAGAACGGGGAATCTGCTGTTCACCGCTGGTCAGGGTGTGGACCAATATCACGGCAAACTGGGCAGAGATTTAACAGTGGAAGAAGGGTATTTAGCCGCCCAACAATCGATGTTAAACCTTTTAAGTGTTGTGAAAAATGAAATTGGTGAATTAAGCAAGGTGAAGCAATTCGTCAAGGTACTTGGAATGGTCAATAGCACGGAAGAGTTTACCGACCAGCCGAAAGTCATGAACGGTGCATCAGATTTACTCATGAAGCTTTTTGGTGAAAAAGGGAAGCATGGCCGCTCAGCGGTGGGAATGGCGCAATTGCCGAACAATACCGCAATTGAAATTGAGATGATTCTTGAGATCGAGGAATAGGAGGAACAGGTGTGGCGAAAGAATTAGTAGCTGAAAATACCATCATTCAAGACGCGAAGCTTTTTATCAATGGGGAGTATCGGGAAGCACTCTCAGGGGAAACGTTTGACTCCCTTAATCCTGCCACAAATCGAAAGCATGCATCGGTTGCCAATGGCGGAGTAGAGGATGCCAAGCTTGCCATCGATGTGGCCCAGCGCACGTTTGCGAGCGGGGTTTGGAGCAAGATGCCTGTCGAAGAACGATCAAAGATCCTCTGCCGGATGGCTGATTTAATCATGGAAAATGTCGATCGGCTGGCCCTTGTTGAAACGTTAGATGTCGGGAAGCCGATTAAGGAAAGCCGCGGATTTGATATCCCCCGTGCAGCCCAAAACTTCCGCTTTTTCGCAGAGATGGCGAAATACATGGTACACGAACACTATGATATGAGCCATCATATGTCCTATGTCCAGTATGCGCCTGCGGGTGTCACCAGTTTAATCATTCCGTGGAATCTGCCGTTCATGCAAATGACGTGGAAAGCTTCTGCTGCATTAGCGGCAGGGAACACTGTCGTGGTGAAACCGGCATCTTATACGCCATTAAGTGCCGTTTTACTTGGCGAAATTGCCAATGAGGCTGGATTGCCGCCTGGTGTCCTGAATATCATCACCGGCCCGGGAAGTTCGGTTGGGACTGTGATGGCGTCACATCCATCGGTACGGAGAATTTCATTTGTTGGCGAGTCCAACACAGGAAAAACAGTGATGCGCAATGCCGCTGAAAACCTAATCCCTGTTTCATTGGAGCTCGGCGGTAAATCGGCAAATATCGTCTTTGAAGATGCGGACTTGGAAGAAGCGGTTGCTGGTTCGATTGAAGCGATTTTCCGCAACCAGGGTGAAATTTGTTTAGCCGGTTCGCGCATCCTTGTTCAAGAAAAGGTATATGACCAATTTTTAGATAAATATGTTGCTGCTGTGAAGAACATTAAAGTCGGCGATCCGACCGACGAGTCTTCAGATATGGGAGCGCTCGTGTCGAAGGGGCATTTACAAACGGTCGATGAATACGTACAAATCGGGCTGGCGGAGGGAGCAAAGCTTGCCCACGGCGGTAAGCGCGTAGCCGGACTTACAGAAGGAAACTTCTATGAGCCGACTGTTCTTTATGATGTAAATAATAAAATGCGGGTTGCCCAGGAAGAAATCTTCGGACCTGTACCAGTGATCATTCCCTTTAAAACGGAAGAAGAGGCGATTCAAATCGCCAATGATTCCATTTACGGTTTGGCGGGTGTTGTGTGGACAAATGACTTGAGACGGGCGCATCGTGTGACCTCCCAAGTGCATTCCGGCTTATTATGGGTGAACTGCTGGTACGTCCGCGACCTGCGCACGCCATTCGGCGGAGCCAAAGCAAGCGGCATCGGCCGTGAAGGCGGACGCCACAGCTTCGATTTCTACACAGAAGCAAAGACGATTACAATGAAGAAATAACGATTGTTTGGTTACGTACGGGCTCTTTCGATACGCTAATAAATGGCTGAGAATCGACGATAAATGGGTTCCCTTACCTTGACAAATTCTAGTGGTTCATGTAAAATCAGAGCATAATTTAATAGGACCTCACTTTTGTTAGTGAGGTAGAGGCGCGGTATTTATTAGTCTTTAGTGGAGTTTGAGAAGCTATGATTCTAAAGAGAAGGAAATGTCGCCGAAGCTTGTAATATTCTCCGTATTACTTGCTGGGTCTGCAGTGAAGAACTGCAGGACTGTCTCAATAAACGTCCCGGTTTATTGAGTTGAGCTATCTCATTTGGGGAAAGAAGAGGACTGTAGGGTAATTGTATATAACGAGACCTGAGTTAACCTCAGGTCTCTTTTTATTGTGCGAATTACCTGAAAAAAATAAAAATGCCGCTTGCTTACATACAGGAGGCAGATTTTTTTAGAAAAAGAGGAGGAGAAAGTATTGACGAGAAAAAAATTATCTTTTTTAATAGGAATCTCTTTAACTATGATGCTGCTATTATCAGCATGTGGCACGAGCAATTCAGGAGATAAAGGTGGAGCGGAGAAAGAAACGTTTACAGTTGGTCTTGAAGCAGGATATGCACCATTTAACTGGACGCAAGCGGACGATGCTAATGGCGGTGTTAAAATTGATGGCAATGCGGAATACGCTGGCGGATATGATGTAGAAATCGCCAAAAAAATTGCCGATGGCTTAGGGAAAAAGCTAGTGATTGTTAAAACAGAATGGGACGGCCTTGTTCCTGCGTTAACTTCTGGAAAAATTGATGCCATCATCGCCGGGATGTCACCAACTGCTCAGCGCAAAGAGACGATTGACTTCACAGACAACTATTATAAATCGAATTTAGTGATGGTTGTGAAAAAAGGTGGAAAATTCGATGGTGCTTCTTCCATTCAAGATTTCAAAGGAGCAAAGATATCAGCTCAATTAAATACCTTCCACTACTCGGTTATTGACCAGATTAAAGGGGTAAATAAGCAGCCGGCGATGGATAACTTCCCGGCAATGAGGGTGGCCCTTGAATCAGGCGTAATTGACGGCTATGTTTCCGAACGCCCAGAAGGTGTAAGTGCCCAGTCCGCTAACGAAAACTATAAAATGATCGAATTTAATGACGGATTTAAAACATCGGATGATGATACCGCGATCGCTGTCGGCGTTGCTAAAGACAGTAAATTAACGGATAAAATTAATAAAATCTTATCGGGCATTTCAGAAGATGAACAGACCAGCATTATGGATGCTGCGATAAAAAATCAACCAGCAGCCCAATAATGATGAGTGGGAAACCGAGTGCATGGGGATGCATTCGGTTTTATCCTTTCTAAGATTTGATAAAAGGAGAACAAATATGACTTTTGATTGGGTAATAAAAATTGTTTCAAACAATTGGCCAATGTTCCTCCGCGGTGCGGGGATCACATTGTTAATTGCCATTATTGGTACGATTTTAGGTTCCCTTATTGGCCTTATAATAGGGGTTATTCGAACTATTCCGATGCCTGAACGAGGAGTAAAAAGAATTTTCCTTAAACTAATCAATGCGATTCTTTCGATATATATTGAGGTGTTCCGCGGAACACCGATGATTGTGCAAGCTATGGTTATTTTTTATGGTTCCGCTTTAGCGTTCGGTATGGATATGAACCGTATTTACGCAGCGATCTTAATTGTATCGATCAATACTGGGGCCTATATGTCGGAAATCATTCGCGGCGGGATTGTTTCGATTGATAAGGGACAATATGAAGCAGCTCAGGCGATTGGAATGAACCATTTTCAAATCATGAAGAATGTTGTCTTGCCGCAGGCGATTCGCAATATTCTGCCGGCAACAGGTAATGAGTTTGTGATTAATATTAAGGACACATCCGTTCTTAACGTCATTTCAGTATCAGAATTATTTTTCCAGACAAAATCAATCGCTGGAAATAACTTCAGGTATTTTGAGTCCTTTTTCGTCGCGTGCGTGCTGTATTTTATTATGACTTTTACTGTGACAAGAATTCTCCGCTACATCGAAAAGAAATTAGACGGTCCGGACAATTATATAATGTATGCCAACCAAATGCAGGTAGAGACACCTGAAGATATGCTGCGTAAAACAAAAAGTCACCAGTAGAGGAAGGAGGAGAAACTGATGGAAAAGGTAGTTGAGATTCAGCACTTAAGTAAATCTTTTGGAAGCCATGAAGTATTAAAGGATATTAATTTCACCGTAAATAAAGGGGAAGTTGTTTGTATTATTGGCTCATCGGGCTCGGGGAAATCAACGCTTCTTCGCTGTGTTAACCTTTTGGAAAAACCAAGTGGCGGCCAAATCATCTATCAGGGTGAGAACATTTTAGATAATAAGCATGATATTACCGCATATCGGACAAAATTAGGGATGGTTTTCCAGCAATTCAATTTATTTAATAATCATAATGTGTTAAACAACTGTACTGTTGGTCAAATGAAAGTGTTAAAACGTTCCCGTGAAGAGGCCGAAAAAGTGGCGATGAAATATTTGCAAGTTGTGGGTATGGATCAATATGTGAATGCAAAGCCGAAACAATTATCCGGCGGTCAAAAACAACGTGTCGCCATTGCGAGAGCACTTTCAATGGAGCCGGATGTGATGTTATTTGATGAACCAACATCGGCGCTCGATCCAGAAATGGTGGGAGAGGTTCTTAAAGTGATGAAGGAGCTCGCTGGCAGTGGTCTCACGATGTTAATCGTCACCCATGAAATGGGATTTGCAAAAGAAGTATCAAACCGTGTTGTCTTTATGGACAAAGGTGTGATTGCGGAAGAGGGAAGTCCTGAACAAATCTTCAATCAGCCAACACAAGAGCGTACGAAAGAATTTTTAAAACGCACATTAGTTCAAACCATTTAGCAGAAGCGCACGGCTTGTGGTGTTTCTGTTTAGTAAAATTCTATTTTTTTAGGGGAGAAAACGTTCTGAAAGAAATGGAAACCACCCGAGCAAGCCTATCCCCCCTATTTATATATTAAATAACAAATTACCACCCTCTGGTTCATGTGAGGGTGGTTTTTCATTTCTTCAATCTCTTGAATAATACTAAAATCGTCGTAGCTTTCTAGTCTGAGAAATGGGAAATTCATCCTAAAGATAAATAACAATCGATATATTCTCCTAATTTTCTTTATATTTCTTTAATTTCCCTTAACTACCAATTTACAAAAGCGGCGTAGTATTGATTTTGTAAACCAAACTCAATCAAAAAGGAGATGTTATTGTGAAACACAAAAAGATCATGGCTGCATCGCTCGCTACATTGCTTCTTGGTTCAACGTCCGCATATGCAGGTTACACCAAATTGGTCGGTCCTAAAGAAGATGGAACAGCTATTACTCCTCATGGCTGGACGGTTACTCCTCCGGGGTCACAAGTGACACTTGGTGATTTTCCAATGGGTGCTGTGTTAAGCCCTGATCAGCGCTATCTCATTGTTTCCAACGACGGCCAAGGTGAGCAGTCCCTTCAAGTAGTCGATGTTAACACGCAGCAAGTCGTTCAGACCATTCCTTACAAATCTCCTGAAGCCCTTTATTTAGGGGTCGCCTTTAGCCCGGACGGAAAAACGGTCTATGCATCAGCGGGCGGCAATAACAAAATCCGCGTCTATGGTTTTGAAAACGGAACGTTAACCGAGCGTTCGCCGATCATGCTGACAGACCAAAACAAAACAAACTTCTATCCAGCAGGATTATCTGTTTCAAAGGACGGGAAGTTCCTGTTAGTAGCAAATAATTTACATCATTCCGTTTCAAAAGTGGATCTTTCCACCAATCAAATTGTAAAAACTACTTCTGTTGGAAAAAATCCTTACACAGCCGAATTAAGCCATGATGGAAAATCCCTTTATGTCAGCAACTGGGGCGAGAGCAGCGTCAGTGTTGTTGACCCGGAAACGTTAACAATAAAAAGCACCATTCCCGTCGGACTGCATCCGAATGCGATGATCGAAAACGCAGCGGACGGCAAAATCTATGTATCCAATTCCGACAGTGATTCCATTTCCGTCATTGACTCTAAACAACAAAAAGAAATCAAAACGATTTCACTAAGCCCATATAAAAATGCTCCCGCCGGAAGCCAGCCAAATGCACTTGCCTTAAGCTCAGATGGAAAAACTCTCTACGTTACGAACGGAGGTACGAACGATGTAGCCGTTGTTAACCTGAAAAAAGGAGAAGTGGATGGACGAATTCCAACTGGCTGGTATCCAAGCGGTGTCTACTTAAATGACGATAAGCTCATGGTACTGAATGCAAAGGGCCTTGGAGCCGGTTCGAACCGGGAAGGTCAGTATATCGGTAGTATGATAGAAGGAACGATGTCACTAATTGATATTCCTAATGAGAAGCAGTTAAAAAAATATACGAAACAAGTAGAAAAAAATAATGAAATTTATAAGCCTACTGGTTTCAGTGCAAGTGATAAATTCCCAATCCCGCGCTTTGAAGGTCAGGAATCACCAATCAAGCATGTCATTTATGTGATTAAGGAAAACCGCACGTATGACCAAGTATTTGGCGATGTGAAAAGAGGAAATGGCGACCCTAGCTTAACCATCTTTGGCAAAGAAATTACTCCAAATATCCATCAACTTGCTGATCAATTCGTCTTATTGGACAATTTCTATGCGAATGCTGAAATCAGTGCCCAGGGTCATAACTGGTCGACAGCGGCACAGTCCAATGATTATGTAGAGAAAAACTGGCTTGCCAACTATTCCGGGCGTAACCGCGGGTATGACTTTGAAGGGGATAACGAAGCCGCCTATCCAAAAGCAGGATTCCTCTGGACAAATGCTGCTCGATCAGGTGTAACCTTCAGAAACTATGGGGAATTCGTCAACTATGACAAAAAAACAGGAAAATACGTTGCGAACGAGCCTAGTATCGGCAATAATTTTGACCCGGACTTTCCTTCCTATGATCTTAAAATTTCCGATCTCACGCGATATGATGCGTGGGCAAAAGAATTTCAGCAATACGTAAAAAACGGGAATCTGCCACAGCTGCAAATCGTTCGCCTGCCTAACGATCATACGCTTGGAACAAAGGTAGGAGAACTAACGCCGCAAGCGATGGTCGCTCAAAACGATTATGCGCTTGGAAAGCTTGTCGATATGGTCAGCCACTCCCCATATTGGAAAGACACAGCCATTTTTGTCACAGAGGATGATGCCCAGAATGGCTGGGATTCGGTGGATGCCCACCGCACAACATCGCTCGTGATCAGCCCGTATACGCAAACAGGCAAGGTGGACAGTACCCTTTATGATACAACCTCCATGCTGCGGACGATGGAAATGATCTTGGGCATGAAGCCGATGACACAATTCGATGCCTCGGCTGTTCCAATGGTCAATTCGTTTACCCATAAGCCAGCCTTTACCCCTTTTAAGGTGATTGAACCAACCTATCCGCTTGATCGGAAAAATGGGGCAAACGCGCCAATGGCAAAGGAATCTGCAGAACTGGACTTTACAGGGGTTGATCATGCAAACCCTGAAAAATTGAACAAGATTCTGTGGAAAGCGACAAAAGGAGATAAACCGTATCCTGGAGAAAAAAAGACGAATTAAATCATGATGAATCGGGTGACGCAAAGTGAAATTAGTGACCTCGCAAATGCGGGGGCGGTACAACTCTTTGGGTCACCCATTTTTGCAAAATTTTTGTCCAGCTCCAGTTCTTATTCATTTATTACTTAAATAAGGAGGTTTATTTTTCCATGAATCGATTTATTGAAGCAGCAATGAAACGGTCGGTTTTAATTCTAACATGTGTCGCCTTGATTATTACTTGGGGGGCGATGTCTGCTTTTCAGATGCAGCGTGATTATCTGCCGCCAATTAACAACACGGCTCTTATGGTCACGATTCAAGCAGATAACTATCAAGCTGAGCAGGTGAAACAAACGGTTGCGGCAAAAGTGGAGGAAGCGGTTCAATCTGTTGATAAGCTTAGCTACATCGAAATCAACTCCTTCGATGGTGGTCTCATGACAAGCCTTTACTTCCCGAACCATACGGATATGGAAAAGGCAGAAGCCGAAGTTCAGACAGCTGTTGGAAAAATCAACTTGCCAGACCATGTGAATACACCTCTCGTTTCACGGGTCAGCACGAACTCGTTTCCCGTCCTGCGCTTAAGTTTGACAAGTGAAAAAGTGGATGAAAATCAATTGCGTACATTGGTTCAAGATAAAGTGGCAAATGAAATCAAACGTGTTCCTGGAGTAAGCGAAGTGCGTGTAACGGGTGCAGGGAAAGCCGGATACTTGTTGACGCTGAAACCAGAGCCGATCGAAAAATATCGGATAACAGTGAAAGACATCCAAGATGCGCTTTCTTCGATGCATCCGATTTGGCCGCAAGGAACGATTAAAGAAAACGGCGGACCGGAAGGGCAAATATCGATGCCAATCCAGGTTACAGGCTGGGAAATTAATAGTACGGACTTAGAAAATATTAAAATTCCTACACCTGACGGCGAATCAGTCGTTTTACAAGAAATCGCCACTATTAAAAGCAGTTTAGTAGACTTACATACGATTTCACGAACATCCGGAAAACCAAGTGTTCTTTTTGAAGTATTAAAAACGCCTTCAGCAAACGTAACCGATGTGACAGAACGGATCAACGAACGAATCCAAACCGTTCCTGAAATCAAGTCGGATGCCGGTCATCTCACTATCTTACTAGACCAAGGGAAAGAAATAAATGCTGCGTTAAAAGGGTTAATCAAAGAAGGATTATTAGGAATTGTCTTCTCCGTCATCTGTGTATTTGTCTTTTTTAGAAATATCCGTTCAACACTAATCATTGCCCTATCATTGCCCATCTGCCTCCTAGCTGCAACTGCTATTCTGAAAGCGATGGATGTCAGTTTGAATATCTTAACCATTTCTGGTTTAATCGTCGCGATGGGGCGCGTGGTCGATGATTCGATTGTCGTGATTGATAATATGTATAGAAAACAAATGGAAGAATCGAACAACCAGGTAACGGCGCGGCAATTGGCGAGCGGGGTCGTAGAAATGATACCTGCGATTGTTTCCTCCACTGCAACTACGGTGGCCGTGTTTCTGCCTATTTCGCTCATCGGAGGGATGATTAGTTCTGCTTTTTCCGGATTTGCTTGGTCCGTTGTCATTGCCCTTGTCACCTCACTGGCGGTTTCCATTATAGTCGTACCTGCCTTAGCCTATTTATGTTGGAAAAAACAGCTGATTACGAAGTCAGTTGACATGGAGATGAAAGCACAAAAGGTACTTCAGTGGGTATTTTCAAAGAAAAAAGTGATTGTGACCCTTACTTTGGCATTATTTGCAATTACAGCTGCTATAGCTGTTTTCCTGCCAGTGAATTTTTTTCCAAGAGAAAATGCTAATGGTGTGACCATTCAGGTGGAGCTTCCTGAGAAAGCCCAGCTTGCTGATATTGATGCTGAAGTAAAAAATATTGAAACCATTTTAAAAGATAGACCTGAAGTTGAAACCTTTACTTCTACTCTTGGTTCAACGTTTACGCCGATGTTTGACGATGTGTTTGATGAAGGCGGCGGCTGGATTCAAAAGCAAAATATCGCCAATATTGCTGTTGGCATCAAGAAACAAACGGACACAGACGTATTCGTGAAACAATTGCGCAGACAGCTTGGAGCGTTATCAACATCTGCTGTCTTCACCGTTGCCAATCAAAATATTGCTGGCGACGATTCGCGTTTAAAGGTGATTTTAACAGGGGCAGACCAAGGTGAACTAGATTCAGCTGCAATCCTTGTAAGAAGTAAACTGCAGATGATTCCAGGATTAAGTGTAGAAGGAACGGCAAATGATGCCGATGAGTCAATGAAACATTTTCTTGCCCTTAATCAGAAGAAAATTCAAGGCTTAGGTCTGAATGTTGATGAAGTTACGAAGCGTATTAATAGCTATTTACCTCAAAATGTAAGACTGGACGTTGCCAATGGAGAGGTTCCTATTGAGCTCCAAATGGACACTGCTAAAGGTCAACTCGTACCGGCGGGTGACCCTAATCCGGAAAAAACGATTCTTTCAAAAATCGGACACGAAATGTTTACCACCAAGGATGGCTCACAGGTGTCGCTGGCGGAAATTACTACGCTTGAGACGAGCAGCCAAACGGTGATCAGTGAACGGGATGGCCGTCCATTTGCAGCCGTGACCGGTAATATTATCACCAGGGACATTGGCGAGGTAACGAGACAAGTAAACGAAACCATGAATGGGTTGAACCTTCCTTCTGGTGTTGACTATTCGCTTGGCGGAATCTCTCAGCAAGTCACGCAAATGCTGATGGAAATGAGTCTCGCTCTCATCCTGTCACTTGCACTCGTTCTGATGATTGTCAGTGCGGTATTTCGCGGCTGGCATGCACCGGCTGCCGTCTTAATCTGTATTCCGTTGGCATTGATTGGGTCTGTTTGGGGCATGGTGATTCTCGGAATGGAATGGAATCTTGCTGCCTTAATCGGAATGTTGATGCTTGCTGGTATTGCTGTCACCAACGGAATTGTCCTTGTCGATAAAATTGAACGGAATCTTGCTGCCGGGATGGAAGCGAGACAGGCAATCCTCTTGGGAACTGCTACAAGGGTGAGACCGGTGTTCATGACAGCGGGGACGACGATTCTGACCTTACTTCCCTTAGCTGCCTCAAGTAATGGAAACACACTTGTATCGCAAACCCTCGGGGTTGTCGTTGTAGGCGGCATGATTAGTTCGACTCTTATCTGTCTCCTACTCATACCCATTATGTATGAATGGCTAAGTGTAAAGAGGAGTAATCCAAAGATCCGTCAGCCGCAACAAGTTTCAGCGTAAAGATCAGGCAATTTCTCTTGTGTGGAGGGAACAAAGAAAGATCTATAGAAAAACAAACAAGTACCTTTTCAACGAGGTACTTGTTTGTTTTCGATAGAATGTTTTGCATTCGGTTCAGCAATCTTCAATGAGGATGTGGAGTTTCTTATCACAAGTTCAGGTTCGTACACAATTGATTTTGGATGGGCATCTTCTTCGTTTCTGTTTTCAATTGCGGCGATAATCCATTTTGCGGCTGCAATGCCCATATCAATTTTGGGATGTTTAATAGAAGTTAGTTTTACTTCTGAAGCTTCAGCTAAATAGGAATCATCATACCCCACAATGGATATATCCTCGGGAACTCTAATTTTTAAGTCTCTCAATACATTTAGAACTAATAATGCTAATTGATCATTATAACAAATGATTCCTGACGGTTTATTTTTAGAGGCTAATAGGAAGTTTTTAACTTTTTCCTGAAGACCCTCTTTGTCTTCAGTGGAATAGGTAAGAATCATTTCCGGGAAGAAGGGAATATTGTTCTCTCTAAATGAACGAATAAAACCTTGCATTCGGTATACGCCTTGCAAATCATCAGTCTTGAAAATGCCTACGATTTTCTCATGACCTAATTTGATTAAATGATCCGTTGCAATAAATCCTCCTTGTTCATCGTTTACAATAATATAGGGAGGATGCAATTGAGGGTAGTATTGGTTAATCATTAAGTAAGGGATATTCTTTTGTTCCAGCTCTAAGTAATAATTTACATTTGGGTTAAAATTGCTGCTTTTTGTTGGCTCCACAATCAGACCATCGATATTTCTACTTAACATATTTTGTAAACACTGTTTTTCTTTTTCTATATCGTTATTTGTCGCGGCCAGAGTTAAAGAATAACCTTGGTCCGCTAAATATGATTCAAGTCCCCTAATAATAAACGGGAAAATATAGTCTGAAATATATGTGGTAATGACACCAATATTTTTGCTATTAGCAGCTGTTTTCTTGTTTTGCACTTTGCTTTCTATCAAGCGATTTGAACAAAATGTACCTGCACCTTGCTCCCTGTGAAGCCATCCCTCGTGCACTAAATCCCCGACTGCTAAGCGAACTGTATGTCTACTTACATTGAACATTTTTACTAATTCATTCTCAGAATAAATTTTATCCCCTGGTTTTACAACTCCACTTGTAATCCATTCTTTTATTTTTTCCTTCACCATACTGTGCTTGGTTTGTTGTGCCACTATATCACCGCTTTCAACTTGTACGCTAATTTAACAACTCATACGTACGAATAAACCTTTTTTGATTATGCCACAATTACGAAAAAAAGTATAGGAGTTCGTTCGTATTATATTTTTTAGTACCTTAGGCATAGGTTTGGAAATATTTATTGTTTTTTTATTTTGAATATTGCCTAAAAATCTAAGTGTGGTTTATAATAGTTGTACGCATGAATTGTTAAAATGAGGATAATTATCATTATTAAAATAGAGAATATTCATCATTGTACGTACATTTTTTTGAATGGCTTATTTAATATTTTCTCAAAATGAAAACGTATTCAGAGGGGGTTCCTACTATTCTAAGAGTTTTTCGTTGCAACCTCTATATCTGAAAAGGTATTGAGATATAAAAATGAAATAACGAAAGGAAGGGTTAATGGATGAAGAAGATTCTAGCAGTCATTTCACTTTTTGTTATGATTTTCTCACTTGCCGCTTGTTCTAGTAGTACAGGAGGAAAAGGGGACAAGGGATATGTAGGGATTGCGATGCCTACTAAGTCTTCAGAGCGCTGGGTCAATGACGGAAAGTATATGAAAAAGGAATTTGAAAAACGTGGTTACAAGGTTGACCTTCAGTATGCTGAGGATGTTGTAGAAAACCAAGTTTCGCAGCTTGAGAACATGATTACTAAAGGCGTTAACATTTTAGTTGTTGCCTCCATTGATGGTGAGGCGCTAACAAATGTTTTAGAAAAAGCACATAAGCAAAAAATTAATGTAATTGCTTATGACCGTTTAATTAAGAAAACACCAAACGTTGATTATTATGCAACTTTTGATAACTTCAAGGTTGGTGTGCAACAAGGATCTTATATTGAAGAAAAATTAGGTTTAAAAGATGGTAAAGGACCTTTCAATATTGAATTATTTGGCGGTTCTCCAGATGATAATAATGCGTACTTCTTCTTTGATGGGGCAATGTCTATTCTTAACCCGTATATAAAATCTGGAAAATTAGTAGTACGCAGTGGACAAACAAAATTTGAACAAGGTGCAACCTTAAGATGGGATGGTGCTACTGCACAATCTCGTATGGATAACTTGTTAAGTGCTCATTATACAAGTGAAAGAGTTGACGCGGTATTGTCTCCGTATGATGGAATTAGTATTGGTATCTTATCCTCATTAAAAGGTGTTGGATATGGATCGGCTGGTAAACTACTTCCGATTGTAACAGGTCAAGATGCGGAATTAGCATCTGTTAAATCAATTATTGCTGGTGAGCAAACTCAAACTGTCTTTAAAGATACTCGCGAATTAGCTAAAAGAGCGGTTGATATGGCGGAAGCTGTATTAAAAGGCGAGAAGGCTGAAGTTAACGATACAAAAACATATGATAATGGTAATAAAGTTGTTCCATCCTATTTGTTAGAGCCGGTTTCTGTTGATAAAACGAACTATAAATCTGTATTGGTTGACAGCGGATACTATTCAGATGCTGAACTAAACTAATAGTAAAATAGTAAATTAAATGATTTAGTGGTTGCGGAAATTCAATCGCTAAATCATTTATTACATGGTGAGGCGTGGTGAGAAGATGTCAGCAACTATTTTAGAAATGAGGCAAATTACAAAAGAATTTCCTGGTGTTAAGGCGCTTGATGACGTTAATTTCATGGTCAAAGAGGGCGAAATCCACGCATTATGTGGGGAAAATGGTGCGGGAAAATCAACCTTGATGAAAGTATTAAGTGGTGTTTACCCATATGGAGCATATAAGGGTGACATCTTATTCAATGGAAAGGTTTGCGAATTTAAAACGATTAAAGAAAGTGAAAACCTTGGTATTGTCATCATTCACCAAGAGTTAGCACTTATTCCAGAGCTTTCGATTGCGGAGAATATATTTTTAGGAAATGAACAGGCAAATTACGGTGTCATAAATTGGAATGAAACGGTATTGAAAACGCTGTCCCTTTTAAAAAAGGTCGGTTTATCGGAGAATCCTAATGCATTGATTAACACACTTGGGGTTGGTAAACAGCAGTTAGTAGAAATAGCTAAGGCATTTTCAAAAGAGGTAAAGCTTTTAATCCTTGATGAACCAACTGCAGCGCTAAATGAAGCTGATAGTGAAAATCTATTAAATCTGTTATTAGAATTGAAAAAACATGGTATGACCTCAATTATTATTTCTCATAAATTAAATGAGATTGCGAGTGTTGCAGACTCCATTACCATTATCCGGGATGGGAAAACTATTGAAACACTTGATATAAAAAAAGGAAATATTTCAGAAAATCGGATTATTAAAGGAATGGTTGGGCGGGATTTAACGAATCGATATCCAGAAAGAGTTCCGAATATAGGCGAGGTTATTTTTGAAGTAAAGGATTGGGAGGTATACCATGAGTTACAATCTGAAAGAAAAATGATCGATCAGATAAGCTTGAATATTAAAAAGGGAGAAGTTGTCGGGATTGCCGGATTAATGGGTTCTGGTCGAACCGAACTAGCAATGAGTATTTTTGGAAAATCCTATGGTAGGAAGATTAGCGGTCATCTATATAAAAGTGGTAAAGAAATTCATCTTAAGAACATATCTGCGGCAATTGATCATGGGATTGCCTATGTTACTGAGGATCGAAAACAATACGGATTAATTTTAATCGATGATATAAAGAGAAATATTTCATTAGCAAGTTTAAAAAAGATTTCACGGAATACGGTAGTAAATGAAAACCAAGAAGTTATAGAAGTGGAAAAATTCCGCGAAAAAATGAACATTAAAACCCCGAGTATCCTGCAAAAAACAGGAAACTTGAGTGGGGGCAACCAGCAAAAGGTCGTTTTAAGTAAGTGGATATTCTCCGAACCGGATATCTTAATGCTGGATGAGCCGACCAGAGGTATTGATGTTGGGGCGAAGTATGAAATTTATTCCATCATTAATCAACTAGCAAATGATGGGAAGGGAATATTGCTCATCTCTTCTGAACTACCTGAACTTCTAGGAATGTGTGACAGAATTTACGTTATGAGTGAAGGGCGAATAACCGGAGAGGTAAATAAGGCGGAATTTACCCAAGAAAATATTATGAAATTTATGACCAGGGGCAAGGGGGATAAAAAGTGAATACGCCAATTGAAACTCATGAGCAGCCAAAAAAAAATCCATTTAGTAAATTAATCCAAACTAATTTGCGCCAATATGGGATGTTCACTGCGCTGGCTCTGATTGCAATTTTATTCCAAGTATTAACGGAAGGGATCCTTTTACGGCCGTTAAACATTACGAACTTGATTTTGCAAAACAGCTATATTCTAGTTTTGGCAATCGGAATGGTCATAATTATTATTTTAGGCCATATTGACTTATCTGTTGGTTCGATTGCCGCGTTCGTCGGAGCTATTTCGGGTATCCTCATCATTAACCATCAAATGCCAGTGTTTCTTGCTGTCCTGATTTCTTTAGCAATTGGCGGATTGATTGGGGCATGGCAAGGTTTTTGGGTCGCATATGTTAAAATCCCGGCATTTATTGTTACTTTAGCAGGGATGTTGTTATTTAGGGGTCTAACGATGCTTGTCTTAAAAGGACAATCAGTTGCGCCTTACCCAAAATCTTTTCAGGATATTAGTTCAGGCTTTATCCCAGACATTTTTGGAAACGGATCTCTACATTTATTAACGATTGTAATTGGAATTATCTTTTCTGCTATTTTTATTATAAATGAGGTAAGGCATCGGAAGACACAGTTAAACTATCATTTCGAAGTTTCTTCAATTGGATTATTTGTCGGTAAACTCATCTTTATGATAGCTCTAATCAATATCTTTACGTATGTTCTGGCAACATATGAAGGAATTCCAACAATCTTAGTGATCTTGTTTGCCCTAGTTGTGATCTATTCCTTTGTCATGAAAAAGACTGTTATCGGCAGGCATGTTTATGCAATCGGCGGTAATAATAAAGCAGCTAGTCTTTCGGGTATCAAAACCAAAAAAGTTACTTTATTGGCTTTCGTCAATATGGGGGTTCTAGCAGCACTATCTGGTTTAATTTTTGCTGCGCGTCTTAATGCGGCAACACCTAAAGCTGGTAATCTATTCGAACTTGATGCGATTGCAGCTTGCTTCATTGGTGGTGCATCTGCATATGGCGGTATTGGTACTGTTGGCGGGGCAATTGTTGGTGGTCTTGTTATGGGTGTTATGAACAACGGCATGTCTATCCTTGGTCTCGGTATTGACTGGCAGCAGGCAATCAAAGGCTTGGTATTATTGTTGGCCGTTGCATTTGATATATATAACAAAAATAAAGCATCATAGCACGTTGTCTGCATTAGGGGAAGTCCAAAGGTGGCTGCATTGCTTTTTAAAAAAAGGAGGGACATTCGTGAAATACAGGAATTTGGGCAATACGGATGTAAAGGTTAGTGAGGTTGGTTTTGGAACATGGGCGATTGGCGGTGATTGGGGAAAAACGGATGACAAGGAGGCACTTCGGGCATTACACCATGCACTTGATGCCGGTGTGAATTTTTTAGATACAGCGGATGTATACGGGGGCGGACATAGCGAGCAGCTCATCGCAAAGGCAACAAAAGGTATGGAAGATGTTATTCATGTGGCAACCAAATTTTGTCGTGCCGGCAATATTTATGATGAACAAACCTATTCAGAGAAATCTATTAGGGAGTATTGTGAAAACAGCTTAAAAAGATTGGAAAGAGAGAGAATTGATTTATATCAAATTCACTGTCCGCCATTCGAAATTATAAAAGCTGGTCATGTATTTGAAGTACTTGATAAGCTGCAGCAGGAAGGAAAAATACGCTATTACGGAGTGAGCGTTGAAACGGTAGAAGAAGGGCTTGAAGCAATAAAAAATCCGAATGTTAGAGCGCTTCAGGTAATTTTCAATCTTTTTCGCCAAAAGCCGTTGAACGAATTGTTCCCGGCAGCAAAAGAAAAAGGTGTGGGGATTTTAGCTCGGGTACCATTGGCAAGTGGTTTATTAACGGGAAAATTTTCGAAGGATACCCGTTTTGAAAAAGAGGATCATCGCCACTTTAATCGTGATGGCCAGCAATTTAATGTAGGCGAAACCTTTGCGGGCCTTGAATTTAAGAAGGGGATTGAATTAGCCGAGAAACTTAAGTGGATTGGAGCTGGAAGGGGAAGTATGACACGTGCTGCCTTAAAATGGATTCTTGAATTCAATTCCGTCTCATGTGTCATTCCTGGCTTTAAAAATGTTAAACAAGTAGAAGATAATCTGGGTGTCCTCAAGGTGCCTTCTTTTACAGAAGATGAACTCACGAAACTACAGAATTTTTATTTAGAGGAAGTAGAGAATTATATAAGAGGTCCGTATTAAACTTCGTTAGAAAAGGAAGGGTGAGATCTATGGCAAATTATTCAATTGGTGTAGATTATGGAACGCAATCAGGTAGAGCAGTCCTTGTAGAAGTTGGGACCGGCAAAGAAGTGGCGACAGCGGTAAAAGAATATACACATGGGGTCATGGATGAGTTTCTGCCCGATGGAACAACACAGCTAGAAGATGACTGGGCCTTGCAGCATCCGTCCGATTATCTTGAAGTGTTACAGATTACGATTCCAGAAGTTTTGAAGAAAGCGCAAGTTTCACCTAAAGATGTAATTGGTGTAGGGATTGACTTTACCGCTTGTACGGTTCTGCCAATTGATGAGCATGGAACACCATTATGTTTGAAGGAAGAATACATGAACAATCCCCATAGCTATGTAAAGCTTTGGAAGCATCATGCCGCACAGGATGAAGCAAATCGCTTAAATGAAATTGCTGCAAAACGTGGGGAAACATTTTTACAGCGTTATGGCGGGAAAATTTCCTCCGAATGGTTAATTCCAAAAGTATGGCAAATATTAAATGAAGCTCCAGAAATTTATCAAGCTGCCGATCAGATAGTAGAGGCAACGGATTGGGTCATTTCTCAGTTGACGGGAGAAATCAAGCGGAACAGCTGTACAGCTGGTTATAAGGCAATCTGGCATAAAAAAGATGGCTACCCATCCAGTGATTTCTTCAAGGCACTTGATCCACGATTGGAAAATGTGGTTGAAGATAAGTTATCAAATAAAATTGTTCCGATTGGTTCTAAGGCTGGGGAAATTACCGAGAAAGCGGCGAAGTTAACAGGATTAAATCCAGGCACCGCGATAGCCGTTGCGAATGTTGATGCTCATGTATCCATCCCTGCAGTTGGAATTACTGAGCCGGGCAAGATTTTAATGATCATGGGAACTTCGACTTGTCATATTTTACTTGGGGACGAAGAAAAAGTAGTTCCAGGAATGTGCGGCGTGGTTGAAGATGGTGTAATCCCAGGGTACATGGGTTATGAAGCGGGCCAATCATGTGTAGGTGACCATTTTGAATGGTTTACTGAAAATTGTGTTCCGGCAAGGTATTTTGAGGAAGCAAATGAGAGAAATGTAGGAATTCATCAGTTATTAACTGAAAAGGCAAGTAATCTACAAGTTGGTGAAAGCGGTCTCATTGCGCTGGACTGGTGGAATGGTAATCGCTCTACTCTCGTAGATGCTGATCTGACAGGAGTACTTTTAGGTGCCACATTGTTAACAAAGCCAGAAGAGATTTACCGAGCATTAATTGAAGCTACGGCCTATGGAACAAGGATGATTGTGGAAACATTCCGCAACCATGGTGTACCGATTCATGAGGTATATGCGTGTGGTGGAATTGCCGAAAAAAATGCACTGATGATGCAAATTTACTGTGATGTGCTAAATATGGAGATTAAGATATCAGCATCTTCTCAAACACCTGCTCTTGGGTCTGCAATGTTCGGTGCCGTTGCAGCAGGAAAAGAACGTGGTGGTTATGATCATATCGCTGACGCAGCAAAGGATATGGGAAAAGTAAAAGATGATATCTATCAACCTATTAAAAATAATGTAGATGTTTATAATCAGTTATTCTACGAGTACGTCCGTCTCTATGATTATTTTGGCCGCGGTGAAAATAATGTAATGAAAACCTTGAAGCGAATTAAGAAGGAAAGCACTTTAGAAAATAAGGGGGAGACCGTATGTTAGAACAACTAAAACATGAGGTTTTTGAAGCTAACTTGCAACTTCCAAAGCACGGATTGGTTACTTTTACCTGGGGGAATGTGAGCGGGATTGACCGTGAGCAAGGCCTAGTGGTTATAAAACCAAGTGGTGTTCCGTACGAAGAGCTAAAAGCCGAGGACCTTGTGGTAGTGGATTTGGATGGCGTGGTTGTCGAAGGAACATTAAGGCCCTCTTCTGATACTCCAACACATCTTGCCCTATATCGTGCTTTTAGTCACATTGGCGGCATTGTCCATACACACTCACCATGGGCTACAAGCTGGGCACAAGCAGGGTGCTCAATACCTGCTTTAGGTACTACTCATGCTGATTATTATTATGGAGAAATTCCTTGTACACGCGGGTTGACGAAAGATGAAATTAATCGCGCGTATGAGGTAGAAACGGGTAATGTTATCATTGAAACATTTGAAACCGGTGGTATTGACCCAATAGCAATGCCCGCGGTTCTTGTGTCAAATCATGCTCCATTCTGCTGGGGGAAAAATGCAGACCAAGCAGTTCATAATGCAGTAGTTCTAGAGGAAGTAGCCAAAATGGCATTACATTCTCTTCAGCTCAACCCAGCCATTAATCCGATTGATCAATTCCTATTAGATAAGCATTATCTGCGCAAGCATGGTGTTAACGCCTATTACGGACAAAAGTAGAATGATTTTTATTTGAACTTGTACGAACAAATTGAATTTGTGGGACAGTTGAGCCTGTCCCCTTAGGAGGTTTTATCTTGTTAACTACAAAAGCATATGAATTTTGGTTTGTAACGGGAAGCCAGTTACTTTATGGTGAAGATGTTCTGAGGAAAGTAGAAGAAAATTCAAGAGCAATCGTTGATGGATTGGATGATGACTCAACTTTACCCTATAAGTTGGTATTTAAATCAGTCGTAAAGGATTCCAATGCCATCCGCAAATTGATCCTAGAAGCAAACGCAGATGAAAAGTGTGCCGGTATTGTTACATGGATGCACACATTTTCTCCATCAAAGATGTGGATTGGAGGATTATCTGCACTGCAAAAGCCGTTACTTCATTTAGCTACCCAATTTAACCGCGATATTCCATGGGATTCTATCGATATGGATTTTATGAATTTAAATCAATCTGCCCATGGGGACCGTGAGCATGGTTTCATCGGCAGCCGCATGCATGTGAAACGTAAAGTGGTCGTTGGTCATTGGGAGAACAAAGAAGTTAGAGAACGTGTTGGCAGCTGGATGAGAACAGCGGCTGCTTTTTCGGAAAGCAAGAATTTAAAGGTTGCTAGATTTGGTGATAATATGCGCCAGGTTGCCGTAACCGAAGGCGATAAAATAGAAGCGCAAATTAAATTTGGCTGGACAGTCAATGGATATGGCGTTGGTGACCTAGTTCAAAAAATGAACCAAGTCTCCGATAAAGAAGTGGATCAGCTTATTGCTGAATATGAGGAGCTGTATGACCTCGTACCTGAGGGACTTACGGAAGGTCCAGTTAGAGACTCAATCCGTTATCAAGCAAGAATTGAGCTAGGCATGAAATTATTTTTAACAGAAGGAAACTATAGTGCATTCACAACTACATTTGAGGATTTACATGGAATGCGCCAGCTTCCTGGTCTAGCTGTTCAGCGTTTAATGGAACAAGGCTATGGTTTTGCTGGGGAAGGGGACTGGAAAACAGCTGCTCTTGTAAGATTAATGAAAATTATTGCTGGCAATGAAGGGACCTCTTTCATGGAGGACTATACGTATCATTTTGAACCAGGCAACGAAATGGTTCTTGGTGCCCATATGCTAGAGATTTGTCCGACTATTTCAGCTACCCGTCCGACAATCGAGGTTCATCCACTAGGCATTGGCAATAAGGAGGACCCTGCACGAATTGTATTTGATGGAAGAGGCGGCGCTGCATTAAATGCGGCAATTATTGATCTAGGACATCGGTTTCGTCTGCTTATAAATGAAGTGGATGCTATACAGCCAGAAAGAGATATGCCTAAACTTCCTGTTGCAAGAGTATTGTGGAAGACGCAGCCGTCTTTAAGCCAGGCTGTTGAAAACTGGATTATAGCTGGGGGTGCGCACCACACATGCTTCTCCTATAAGGTTACTGCAGAACAACTAAGAGATTTCGCAGAATTAACTGGTATTGAAATGGTATTAATTAATAATGATACTAATTCACATGACTTTGCTAACGAGCTGCGCTGGAATGAAGTAGTGTATCGCTAACGTTTTTTGAAAAAAAGTCAATTCTTAAATACAGGGCTACTAAGAAGCCCTGTATTTAAAATCTTAAGGAAATCGTAGGTAATATTTAATCCCTGTGTTAAATAACCTATATAGAAGACTAAATATTCGAAAGAGTAATAAAATTGATGGTTGTTAATTGTCTTTAGATAAATTATAATATTTACATAAATGGTGATTTTAGCCCAACTTGATTAATCGTTTCACCAAAAGATTAATCGTTTCACCAGAAGGTCAATCGTTATATCAATAAGTAAAGGTGATAAAAATGATAAATATAAGAGATATAGCGGAAAAAGCTAATGTTTCAATTGCTACAGTATCAAATGTTATCAATAATAGAGGGCGTGTTGGAGAGGAAACGAGAAAAAAGATAATAAAACTAATTGAGGATTATAATTACAAACCAAATGAGATCGCCAAAAGTCTAAAATTAAATAAGACGGATGTAATTGGTGTGATAGCCGAGGATATTTCTGTTTTCAATACTCCAGAGATAATAAATGGGATTCATGCGGCAGCGGAGGAAAAAGGGCTATCCATTTTGTTAACGAATATGGGGCTATTTAAAAAAAATGGGAATCTGTTTCCGGAAATAAATAAATGTAATGAGTTTGCTGTCCCGCTGTTTAATCAATTAGTGTCAAGTCAAGTTGAAGGAATTATTTATATCGGAATACATCCGAGGGATTTAACAGATGTATTACCCGATTCAAGGAAACCAATCGTTTATACCTACAGTTATACCAGAAATGAAGATGATTATACCGTTAATTACAATGATGAAGGTGCTTCCTACCGAATAACTAAACATCTGATATCCCACGGACATAGTCTAATTGGATTAATAAGTGGTCCCATTAATTCAGCTTCATCCTATGCACGCTTTCAAGGATATCAAAGGGCATTAAACGAGCATCACTTGATGTTTATTCCGCAATTTATAAAAACAGGGGATTGGAAATATGAATCCGGATATAGTATGACAAAAGATTTGTTAAATCAGAAGGAAGTACCTACCGCAATTATTGCCATGAATGATTTAATGGCTGCCGGGTCAATTCAAGCAATAAAAGATTTAGGTTTTCAGGTGCCAACAGATATTTCAGTTGTGGGATTTGATAACAGGGAATTAAGTGATTATATTTCACCTAGATTAACGACAATGTCCTTACCCCTGGAGGAAATCGGGCGAAAAGCGATGGATATTCTGGACCAGATTAGAAATAGCCGAACTGTCTCGCAAAAAAAATACTTATTAGATTGTCAGCTCATTGAGCGAGAGTCGGTTAAATCTCTTCAATGAGATTTAGGGGAAATGCGGTAAACACTTGGGCGGTGTCCCTATTAGTTGAAAGGGGTATTTCTATTGAAAAATAAATCTTTACCTTACTTATTATTAATTCCGGTTTTTACTATGATCATAGTTGTGGTTTTTATTCCTTTGGTTACGACTATTTTGTATAGCTTTCAATCCTATCGGTTAACTAACCTTGCAGAACAAGCAACATTTATTGGGTTTGACAATTACATCGCTATATTTCATGACAGCAGGTTTTTATCATCATTAGGCACAAGCCTGATTTACATTGCTGGAAGTGTTTTGGGCATGTTAATTCTGGCACTGATAACTGCTCAAATTGCAAATCAAGCTTTTAAAGGAAGATCGATTTTTCGTTCAACGATTCTTTTGCCTTGGGCGGTTGCGCCAGTCGTTGCCGCACAGGCATGGAAATTTATGTTTGAAACGGACTATGGGATCATCAATTACTTGTTAAAATCACTTGGGATTATTGATCAAAATATTCCTTGGCTTGTCTCATCAAAATATGCCATAGGAAGTGTAATATTAACGAATATTTGGAAAACCACTCCTTTGTTAACATTAATTATTATTTCCGGATTGCAGACCGTTTCCCGGGATTTATATGAGAGTGCTGAAATGGATGGAGCCAGCCCAATCAAAAAATACTTCTATATAACACTACCATTAATAAAACCCTTTATTCTGATGGGGCTTATTTTCACAACACTACAAACAATAAATGTTATTGATATTATTTATATCATGACTGGCGGTGGACCAGGAGAAGCTACAGAAATTTTCACATTATACAATTATAAGATATTCTTTAAAAACCTTGACTTTGGTTTAGGTGGCGCTATGGCAGTAATAGGTGTAACTGTAATTGGGGTATTGGTTCTCTTCTATGCCCGAAACATGAATAAACAAGTTAATCACTAATGATTAAAAGTGAATGCATAACTATTCTGGTACATAGGAGGAACGTTAATGAAGAAAAGACTCGGTCCGGTGTTCTGGATTGGTTTAATTGTTATTTTGGTGATCAATGTTTCGCCTTATCTCTGGACACTTATAACATCTTTAAAACAACAGAATGAAATATATAATGTGAAAATTCTTCCAAAGGGACTCTATTTTGATAATTATGTTCAAGTTATTTCTGAAAGCGGTTTCCTGACGAATATTTTGAATAGTATCGTCGTTTCAGGCGCTACTGCCTTGATATGTATTATTATTGGAGTCCCTGCTGCCTACGCATTTGCGCGTTTAAAATTCAGATTTCAAAATACATTGTTTATGCTAGTTTTATTTATTACTATTTTTCCAGGTATTTTTATCATCAGTCCATTATTTAGCTTTTTAAAAGAGATCGGTGCGATTGATACCTACTTTGCACTTATATTACCCTATGTGGCATATTTTACGCCTTTAGTGGTTTGGATTTTAACAGGATTTTTCAGAACAATTCCTAGAGCTATTGAAGAAGTTGCCATTATTGATGGGTGTGGGATTTTTAAAGTTATTACTCTAATTATATTACCACTATCATTACCCGGAATATTGACGGTAGGGATCATAACATTTACTTTGTCATGGAATGAGTTTTTATTCGCTTTAATTTTTACTTCGTCAGATAGTGCCAGGACTGTCCCTGTAGCTATATCACAATTTCAAGGGATTCATTCTTTGAATTGGGGGCAAATGACTGCAGCAGCCATAACTGCAACAATACCAATTGTTTTAATATCTGTAGCATTACAAAAATACATCATTAGCGGTTTAACTGCCGGGGCAATCAAAGAATAATGTTATGCATTGCTTAAAGGAGGTGAAATGAATTGAAATAGTCCCTGATTCAAAAAGTTAGTGGCGCCTCATTCTAGCAATCTACCTCATAGAAACACCTGATAAATATTTTATTGTGGTTTTCAAAAATGCTCCTAGACCTTCATGACAATTTTTAATCAATTTAAAAGTAATAAATAATGACTTGAAAGGAGAAAAGTATTGAAAAAACTTAAGTCGAAAATTCTATCATCCGCAGTTATTGGTGTTGTTTTATGTTCAAGTTTTACGTTACCCGCCTTTGGAGCGTATGTTCCGGGCATCCCTGCTGCAGTGGATCCGGGGACTCCCAATTATAGCGGGGCTGCACAGCCAGTTCCTACAGAACCTGTTGCCTATGATCCCTCCAAAAACATGTTAGGGGAAATTTACAAATCAGATAAGGCGGCAGGCGGAGAATCATACTGGATCGATCGAATTCTTGAAAGGCCGGGGTCAGCTGGCGGAAATGATTTATTTACACGGGGCAGGGCTCTTTATATGTATACCCACACGCCAAGTGCCCTTGGCTTTGGCGGCGGTTATGCATATAGGGAAATGCCGACTGGAAGCGCTCAAAATTTGTATACGGTTACACTGTCTGATTCTACGTTATCCGAAGTGACAACGGAAAGGAAGCAATATCCAAGTTACTGGTCAAGCGCACATCAAGCTGCGGGCATAAGTGTTAAACAGAAAAAATTTATCACGTTTAATAATGTAGCTGTTACCGTTTTGGAAATCACCAATACTGGGGATAAAAGTGTTACGAAAACGCTAAATGTTTCATCTCCAATTGCAAGTACTCCATCCAAGAATGGAACTGAATTAACAGGAAGCCAAAAAGCAAGATATGACTTAACTACGATGTATCCTCGATTAAGTGGGGACGGTATGACGGTTGACGGTACAAAATTAACAAAATCCATTACGTTAGATCCAGGAAAGTCAACAACTGTAAAAGTGCAAATGGGGGTTACCACAAAGGAAATACCGGAGTCAACTACTGATTATGAGAGATTTGCAGCTTACGACGCAAAAACAGCCTTCCAGACTCAACTTGATGAGTACAATAAATGGTGGTCTGAAAATGTGCCGTATATCGATATCCCTGATCAAAATATTAAAAAGATGTCCTATTATCGAACATTTTTAAACCGATTTAACTATTTGGATGCAAACATTCCTGGCAACGACTTTCAGTTCCCGGTCTCCTTGGAAGGTGTCCTGGGATATAACAATGCCATTCAATTAACACAGCCTATGCATATGCAGGATTTAAAATATTTTAGAAATCCGATTTATTCTTATGGGAACTGGGTATCCTCGGGGGAAAGTTCGAAATACTCCGCATTCCAAGATAACCCGGGAGATCCTGCACACTGGAATAATACTTATGAGCAATGGATTGCCGATGAAGCTTGGGAAGCTTATAAAGTTCACGGTGGAGATACAAAGATTCTGAATAACCTTGCCCGTTATGCGGAAGGGGATGTAAAGGGTCAATTGGACAAATTTGATACAAATAAGAATTATCTTGTCCAATATGACTGGGGCTCTTTAACGGGTAATGATGCCGACGCAGTTGCTCTAAACTGGAGAAACAGGGACCAGGAACGGACCGATCAAAGTGCATTCAATTATTCCAGTGCATTAGCTGCAGCAGAAGCCTATAAAATCATCGGAAATGACCAGAAAGCAAAGGAAATGTCAGATCTCGCGGAAAATATTAAAAAGGCAATCCTAACAACATTGTGGGATGACTCTGAAGGGGAGAATGGCAAGGTTTTCAAGCAAAAGGATATTCAGTCCGGGGAGTTAGTGCCTTGGAAAGACCAGCAAAACTTCTCGCCGTTCACACAAGAGGTAGTGCCGAACACAGATAATTATAAGAAGGCTTTACGCTTCTATGCTGATAAGAATCAATTTCCAATCATGCCATTCTTTACGGCTAACCAGGCTGATAAGAAACTAGCTGTGGCAGCTGGGCGCGGCGGCAGTAACAATTTTTCAAATATTAACTCCACACTTCAGGCAAGATTGTTTGCAACGGCAATCAGAAAGTATCCATCTGAGTATATTACTCCGGATATGTACAGAAAGCTGATTGAATGGCTAACATGGACTCAGTATGTGAATGGAGACAATCGCTACCCGGATAATAATGAATTCTGGAATAGCTTTGATGACAAAACGAAAACGCTTAACTACAGGTCGTGGATCCATCATAACATCCTTGGGGCGTACAACTTCTCACTGATTGAGGATATTGCAGGGATGCAGCCGCGTACGGATGAAACGTTGGAACTGTGGCCGATTGATATGGGATATGACTACTTTACAGTAAACAACTTAAGTTACCATGGCAGCGATTTGACGATTGTATGGGATAAACCTGATGGAAAGAAGCATTATGAAAACGCGCCAGAAGGCTATTCTGTGTATCTTGACGGCGAGCTGGCTTTTACTGTTAATGACCTTGTTCATCTTACGTATGATTCCAAATCGGGAACAGTTACCATCCAAGACGACAGCAGTAAAGCTGCCGTTACGTATAATAAAGTCAAACAGATGAAGAAAGTCACTGACGTTTCGCTTTCAGATAATGTAAGAGCAGTAGATATGTTCCAAAAAGCGGGCGTCGACATTTCTAGTAATACCGGGAAAGCAGAAAATCTTGCCAAAGGTAAAAAAGCATCTGCTTCTTATACATCCGTTGGTTCAAAACCTGAAGATGTGACGAAAGTAGAAAATGCGGTTGATGGATTTACCGTCAGCGGTCTTCCGACGACCAGAGGAACCCATTATGCAGCTCCAAATCCGATTTGGGGTACGAAAGGCTCTCCGAATAAGCAGGATTGGTATGAGGTGGACTTTGGCAAAGCAACTGCTTTTGATAATGTAAAACTATATTTCTACAGTGATAAATCTAGAAATAACTATAGAGAACCACAGTATTATACGATTCAGTATTTAGAGGGCACTGAATGGAAAAATGTCCCTTATCAAAAGAAATCGACACTTCAGGCTAACTTTAATGAGGTTAAGTTTAACACCATCACTGCACAGAAGATAAGAGTGCTTATGACTCCTTATCCAGGATTTGCGGTAGGACTTAAAGAAATTCAAGCATTTGAAACAGGAATCAAGGTACCAATTGAACCGAACAAAGCGCCAGAGGTTGAGATTCTTTTGGATGACAGTTACAACCAAGTGATGAAGAAACGGTTGGTAGCGTCTGTATCTGACGATGGTCAACCACTGGATTTCCCTGATTTAACCTGGAGCAAAAAATCAGGACCTGGATCGGTCGTATTTTCAGATCCTAAATCGATAAGCACAGTCGCTAGCTTCACAGAAGAAGGCACATATGTCGTAACGTTAACGGCGAATGATGGCGAATTATCTACATCGGCCGATATAAAAATAGATGTAAAGATGGAAAAAGTGAACCTGGCGTTAAGCGCTAAGCCATCGACATCGTACGTTTCCTCTTGGGAGGATCTGAACGCCATAAATAATGGCATTGACCCAAAAAGTTCCACCGATAAAACGGGTGGCGCTTATGGAAACTGGAACCATAATTCTCCGACTGAGTGGGTCCAATATACTTGGAATAATGAGGTTGTCATCAATGAGTCGGATGTTTATTGGTGGACAGATAACGGCGGAATTCTAATGCCTAAGGCCTATACGCTTCAATACCTAGATGCTGACGGCAAAACCTGGAAAGATATCGAATTGATTTCAGGTCTGGTTGTGGAGCCAAATAAGTATAACAAAACCACATTCAAACCGGTTAAAACGAAAGCGCTGCGAATGACGATTACAAGAGGCGCCCAATGGACGGGTATATTGGAATGGAAAGTTTCGGAGCCTCCGGTTCTACAAATTAATCCTGATAATGTTAAAGTTCGTGTCCAAAAGGGTGAGCAGCCAAACTTACCGAAAACCGCGCAAAAGGTATTTGATGGAATTACCCAGAATGTAAATATCACGTGGGATTCAATCAGTGATGAACAGTTGAATGCAGGTGATGCACAAATACAAGTTTTGGGCACGTTGGCAAATTCGTGGCAGGTAATTCCGGCAACGGTTTATGTTAGAAGTGAGGCTAATGTAACGATCAATACCATTACAGAAGAAAATGTTTCGACTATGGTAGGGGTTAAACCGGTATTGCCTTCAGTGGTTGAGGTACAGTACAACGACGGTTCGATGGACAATATGAATACAAAGGTAACATGGGATTCAATCGACCCATCCAAGTATTCAGATGCAGGTGAATTTACAGTTTATGGTACGGTTCAAGGGACGGATATCAAGGCAGTAGCGAATGTAACTGTAAAACCAACGAAAGATTATTTTTATCAATTGATTGAAAGAGCGAAGGCGATTTCAAATGAGTATTTAATTTACACGAAAAAATCGTACACAGCCTTGCAGGATGCGATTAAGGCTGCAGAACAAGTTGGCTCAATCGAAACAGACACCCAGTTGAACGAAGCTGTTGCACCGCTTAAATCAGCAGTTGACGGCTTGGTAAATATCCCAATCAACTATGATAATCTGGCGGCATTAACCAATACGTTTGTTTTGGAATATGGTGCTCCTGGATCACAAGGGATCAGTAATTCTTTGGTGAAAAAGCTGGAGAATGCAAAAAAAGCAAGCAGCAAAGGCAACATTAATGATGCGAATGAGTTAACTCAATCTTATATTGATGAAGTATCAACTTATATTGGAAAGAAATTATCGAATGAGCAAGGCAAGGTATTGATCTGGTGGGCCCGCAAATTACTTATTGAATAATTCAGCCTTGGTTGAACAACAGTCAAGCCTCTTCCGGGCAGAAGAAATTTTGCCCGGAGGCACTTTCAAGTAAAAAATGTATCTATTGTTCTAATAATATTTTAAATTTATAAGGAGGCCCCATTAAATGAAAAATCCATTGAAAAAGCTTTTGATATTCATGTTCCTGTTTGGGTTGATTTTCGCAATGACAGCGTGCAGCGGCGCGGGTGAAAAGGCAAACAGCGAAAAAGGCGGGGATAAATCTGGTAAAGCTACTATTCGAATGGCCGTTTTTGAAAATGATCCAAATGGTATGATGGAAAAAGCTAGACAAAAATTTAATAAAGAGCATGACAAGATTAATCTTGAATTTACCCAGATGTCCAATGATGCTTCACAAATGCATGACCAAACCGTAACACAGCTTTCTGCAAAATCAAAGAATTTAGATATTGTAAATATGGACGTAGTTTGGACGGCAGAATTTGCGGAGTCAGGCTGGTTAGCACCTCTTGATGATAAGTTTACAGAAGATCTTCAGTCTAAATATATATCAAGACAGGTGGACTCTGTAAAATATAATGATAAAACATGGGCTGTGCCTTGGTTCAATGATTTACACCCATTATGGTATCGTAAGGATTTACTAGAAAAGTATAATCAAAAAGTACCAGAAACATACGAAGAAGCTGTGAAAGTAGCTCAATTGATCTCAAAAAAGGAAGGAATTCAAGGATTCACTATGCATTGGGGACGGTCCGAACAATTAATTGTGAGTTTCACAGAATTCTTACATGCAGCTGGCGGAGACTTCTTTGATAAAGACGGCAAGGTTACAATAAATAGTCCTGAGGCCGTTAAGGCACTGCAATTCATGGTTGATATGATGAATAAGGATAAAGTTGTATCACCTTCTGCTATTGGATATTCAACTCCTGAAGACTCACGAATTCCGTTTACACAAGGGCAGGCACTATTTAATCCAAACTGGGGATATGTCTATTCTCTTAACCAGGCAGATGACTCACCAGTTAAGGATAAAACATGGGTAGCAAGTAACTTCAAATTTGAAGGCGGTAAAAAAGCAAACTCAGTGGGCGGCTGGAACTTTGCCATTTCAAATAGTTCTGAGCATAAAGATGAGGCTTGGGAAGTGATCAAGTGGTTTACTTCAGCTGAAAATCAAAAAGAAATGCTTGTTGGCGGAGGGTATGCCGGAACACAGTTAGCACTTTATGATGATGCAGATGTTATTAAAGCAAATCCTTATTTAGAGGAGTACACAAAGGTATTTGAAGAGGCATCTATTAGACCAACTCATCCACAATATTCTAAGATGTCAGATAAAGCTCAATCCTATATTCACCAAGCGCTATCCGGAGATGTAAGCCCTAAAGAAGCATTAGATAAATTAGCTAAAGAACTTGAAAACATGAAATAAATAAAATGATTTGAACGGTTGGGATCCGATGACCCAACCGTTTCTTTTTTTTAGGCTGTGTTAAAAGTGAATGTTGATTTCCGTTCCAGGCGCGAGCTTTCCGCGGGGCGGGCGGTGAGCCTCCTCGGCGCTAAAGCGCCTGCGGGGTCTCACCTGTCCCGCTGCTCCCGCAGGAGTCTCGCGCCTTCCACTCCAATCAACATTGTGCATAAAATCAACAATGTGCTTTAACACAGCCTTTTTTAAATATAAAAATACAGAGGAAGGTTCCATAAGGTTATTTTTAACCCTGCAGAATCTTCCTCTGGATATTTATTATTTTTCCGATATCCATACTCTCATGGGACCGGGTTCACGGTTATCCCACGCATAATACGGAACTGCCACAAGCTCTGTATGTTTTTCCTCTGGAGGTACAGATTTATATAATGTATCATCCCAGGGTTTGATGTCTAGATGCTGGGCAATACCGGTGACTTTGACAATTCCCCCTAGTAAATTTTCATCATACTCAGCTTTAAGTTCTGGATTAGAAGGTAAACTGATACTATGAAGATTATTTACATTATCAGTTCCCTCAATACAATAAACAATCGGCCCTCTTTGAATAGCAACGTGGTTAACATTCTGTCTAACATCGGGGTGTGAATACATTCTTTCAACAGGCATAGGTAAAATCAACCTAATCTTATCATTATTGTTCCATTTTCGGTTAATCACAGCATAGCCCTTTTCAATATGATCTTCGATATTAAACGTCTCGCCATTAACGGATAATTTTGCATCTTTACACCAGCCGGGAATATGAATTTTTAACTTAAACTCAGTTTCTTGATTCAGTTCTATAGTAAAGTCAATATCACCTTCCCAAGGGTAATTTGATTTCTGGTAGAGAACAAGATTTTGATTCTGAACATTAAAGGTTCCCTTCCCGCCTATAAAAAGATGAACACTAACTGTATTTTCGTTTTGTGAATATATATATTCTCCAAGAGAAGCGAGCAATCTTGAAATATTTGGCGGACAACAAGAAACACCAAACCATTCCTTACGATGGATATCACCTAAACTAGCTAAAGGGTTATGATAGAAATACTTCTTTCCATCTAAAGATATTCCGCTTAGTACACCATTATACAGTGAACGCTCCATTAAATCGGCGTACTTCCCATCACAATCCAGTTGCAGCATCCGATGGTTCCAGAATACCAATCCGATAGCTGCACACGTTTCAGCATAGGAGGTCTCGTTTGGAAGATCATAATCGAAGGTAAATCCTTCATACTTATGCTCAGATCCAATCCCGCCAGTGATATATACTTTTCTACCATTTAAGTTATTCCATAATCTTTCACAGGCTGTTAATAATGAAACGTCTTCTATTTCTAAGGCTAAATCCGCCATTGCACAATATAAATACATGGCTCTTACGGAATGCCCCACCACTTGATCCTGCTCCCTCACAGGTTTATGTGATTGATTGTACTCTTTTAGGTTATCAAATGTCCTAAAAAGGTCATCGAAATACCCTTTTATATGCTTTTGTTCTTCATCAAAGTAATGAGGTTCTCTTCCGCGCTCATCAATAAAGAATTGACTTAGTTTTAAATAGTTGTCATTTTTAGTGACACGATAGAGTTTTATTAACGCCAATTCAATTTCCTGATGGCCGCAGTATCCTTTTAATTTATTGGGTTCTGGGCCAAAAACAGTATCAATATAATCCGCATACTTACAAACTATATTTAGTAGACTCTTCTTTTGGGTTGCAATGTAATGGGCCACACCTGCTTCTATTAAATGACCGGCACAGTATAATTCATGGGAATCACGAAGATCTTTCCATCGGTTTTCAGGGCAAACAATAGTAAAGTAAGAATTTAAATATCCATCTGGTTCCTGAGCTTTGCCAAGTAAAACAATTACATCATCTATTAATTGATCAAGTTCAGGATCATAATGTTTAGAAAGGCTATAGCTACCAGCTTCAATCCATTTAGCAATATCTGAATCCCAAAATGGATGTGGTACGGGACCATCTTTTTTCAATTTTAAAGCCGCGATTCTTCCAGTTTCTATTAACTGTTGATATTGAAAGGGGATTGTATGTAAACGATTTATGTTTATTTTAGGTTTCCAAAACGTATCATTAATTTCAACATTTTGTAATGGTAAAGGCTTATACTGTCCATCTTTTATCATTTGCATTATTATCTAACTCCTTTTTTGGGATTTGAAACATAAACTAATTAGATTTTTAGAAACAAGGGATTAGGTAAAATTCTGAAGAAAAAACTTGAGGTTAAGAAATACATATAAAAATAAAGATTAATGATTAATCGTTTAACCATACATTAACATAATTTTACTATTTAGTCAATTGTAATTAGACTGAATTTTCTTTTTTTCTAGTGCGGCCTCTCTCTATTTATTTAGGACTTTTACTTCGCCTTCTCCACCAATAATGATGGTGTCTGTCATTCCGATGAATAGACCAGTTTCTACTACCCCTAATAAGAGCTTTAATTGATTATGCAGCACTAAGGGATTTGGGATGGACTGGAACTGGCAATCCACAATATAGTTTCCGTTATTTGTAACGAAAACCTTCTCTTCCCTTTTTCTTAAATGCGGAGTAGCGCCAAGCTGTGCAATCCTTTTAGCTGTCACTTCCCAGCCAAAGGGGACCACTTCAATCGGGAGGGGGAACTTCCCTAAGGTTGTGACCATTTTTGATTCATCCGCAATGATAATTAGCTTCTTCGCATTGGCACCGACAAGTTTTTCACGTAAGAGAGCTCCGCCGCCGCCCTTGATCAAGTTGAAATTGGTGTCAATTTCATCGGCTCCGTCAACCGCTATATCCAGACATTGCACTTGGGAGAAATCGGTTAATGGAATATTAAATTCCTTGGCCCAGTCTTCTGTTTGCAAAGAGGTAGGAATTCCTTTAATAGTAAGCCCTTGATCGATGAACTCACCCAATTTTTTCAACAGCCAATAAACGGTTGAACCAGAACCTAAGCCAATTGTCATTCCATCCTGAATAAATTCCGCTGCTTTCTCACCAGCAGCTTTTTTTCTTTCATCTGTCGCGTTTAAGTTTAACATCGGGGTCACCTCGGGTTTTTATTTTACATAATAGCATAGTTGTATTTTTACTTGAAATCTGTCACACCCGCTACATCTTGTTCGACGGGGGATGTTCTAGATGTTCTGAATTAAAATTACTAAATCTTTCATATCCTCCATTTGTTCGAGTTTTCCATTTTAAACAGGTTCTTAAAGGAATTAGCCAATAAAGGAGGAATACTAATTAAGTAAGCATGTTTTTTAATACAAATAAAAGAGGTGTTAACATGAAGTCATGGTCAAAAGAAATCGAAATAGATGCACCGATTGATCAAGTTTGGGGACTGTTAGATGGATCATTAGAGGAAATGCAAAAAATTATGCCGCAAGTAGTAGATCATAAACCAGTAAAAGTGACGGATGAGGGCGTTGGAAGTATCTATCGTCAAAAATATAAAGAAGGGAAACGAATTGAGGAGTACGATGTTGAGACATTAGAATATGAAAATGCTCCTGATAGAAAGAAATTAAAAGTAGGCTTCACGCTTGCAAAGATGTTTGAAATTACCGCTCTGTATGAACTAAGTCAAATAACCGAGCAAAAAACTTTGTTTACATATACTTGTACAAATCAACCATTGAAATCGTTCCTTAAATTATTTTTACTCTTTGCAAGTGATAAAATTGTCGTGCAATTTTGTGAGCGAGTCAAAAATGTGGCAGAGGAGGAAAATAAAAAAGCAAATTTGTTAGTTTAATAGGGGCAGCTGGAGGCGATGAATTGGGGCATACTGTAAGTGCTAGTAGAGCTGCTCATAATTGGAAATCCTGTTTGGCGCCATAGGATAGAAGTATTTTAGAATGATAGAGACATGATTAGGATGTAATTGAAAAAACGCTACTTAAAGTAGAACGGACCAGATACATTTGAGGGGGAGCAAGGATGAAGCCGAAAGTATTTATTGCAAAGCCTATTCCGAAAGAAGTTGAGGATTACATTGCTCAATATTGTGATTACAAGATATGGGAGGAACGGGAGCCAATCCCTATGGAAGTTCTACTAAAGGAAGCTGCTGACGTGGAAGGACTCATGACACCAAAAGGGGTAATAACGAGGGAGTTTTTAGAAAAAGCCCCTCGTTTAAAAATTGTTAGTAATATCGCGGTTGGTTATGATGCCTTTGATACCTATGCCATGAAGGAACATGGTGTATTAGGTACTCATACCCCATATGTACTGGATGAAGCGGTAGCTGACTTGGCTTTTGGTTTGATCCTTTCCGCTTCTAGAAGAATATCAGAATTTAACAATCTAGTTAAGGATGGAAAGTGGGATAAGTCCATTCGTGAAACGGATTTTTACGGTCAAGATGTCCATCATGCGACATTGGGTATTATTGGTATGGGACGAATTGGTGAAAAAATTGCCAGAAGAGCTGCACTTGGATTTGAAATGAATGTTCTCTATAACAGTACAAGGAGAAAGCCCGACTTGGAGGAGAAATACGGCATTCATTATAGCGAGCTCAATCCTTTATTAGAGAGAGCTGATTTTGTATTAGTGATGCTGCCGCTGAATGAATCCACCTATCATTTTTTCGGAGAAGAGCAGTTTAACCGGATGAAATCAAACGCAATTTTTATTAATTGTTCAAGAGGACAGGTAGTAGATGAACAAGCGCTCATTGATGCACTGAAGCAAGGCAAAATTTATGGGGCTGGTTTGGACGTATTTGAAGTAGAACCGGTTGAAAAGGATAATCCATTATTGAAAATGGACAATGTTGTTGTGCTCCCACATATTGGCTCCGCCACAGAACAAACCCGATTTGATATGGCCATGAAAGCGGCGGAGAATTTAGTCGCAGGTGTCACGGGAAGCGTACCTGAAAACGTGGTTCCAGAACTACAGTGTCTTGTAAAATAGGATTCATGGGGACGGTCCTTGTGCTTCCGTTTCATTTCAATTGCAACAATTTAGGGTTCAGTCCTGCTGCATAAGTAGCAGGACTGAACCCTATTCATTTATTGAAAACCACCAAACATTTCGGATGGTGGTTTTTTTTCAAAGCTACATTTAAAGGAGCTTTAATAAGTTTTATTTGGTTAGGTATAGAAGTATTAATGAAGGAGTATTGGTATTTGTTGTGTTTTTAGTGGGGATTAGTCCTTCAAGGGCATGATGAAGGACTAATCGTTGTCAATTACGACATATTTCTGGACACTTACTACATATTTTCCGAAACTTACGAGATTAACTGGGAACTAATTGGAAATTATTTTGAATCTCGGATACTTATGACATATTCTTGAGCAATTACGACATATTTCTAGCCGATTGCGACGTACCATGGAAATTTTTCGTGGATTTAGAGCTAAAAAGTCGATGTAGAAGCCGTCTACATAGGTGTTTTCATAGATTTAGAGCTAAAAAGTCGATGTAGAAGCCGTCTACGTAGGTGTTTTCATAGATTTAGAGCTAAAAAGTCGATGTAGAAGCTCTCTACGTAGGTGTTTTCGAGGACTTAGAGCTAAAAAGTCGATGTAGAACCACTCTACTTAAAGGTTTCCGTGTATTTTGGGGCAAAAAGTTGAAGTAGAACCGCTCTACTTAAAGGTTTCCGTGAATTTCGAGCCAAAAAGTTGAAGTAGAACCCCTCTCCGTCATAATATCCCGCCAATTGTGCCTAAAAATCATAAAATTAAAGAATTTAAAGAAAAATATAGGAAAAGGGCTTGCCAAGAATGAAAAATGGCGAGATGAAAAATTTTCACGGACTAGATCGTGCCAGCGGGTACGGTCTAAAAAGCATGTCCACACGAGTAAAGTTAACTGCAATTCAATGTTTATGTTCGATTAATCTCATTATTAGATTGATTTTATACAAAATGCATATTGTTCAGATTGAATGTTGCGCATATCATGAAGATTAAGAACATTCGAATAACTAAGTCTCCAAAAATCATCACACGTATTGTTCTGAAGAATTCGCAAGAAGGGGTGAAAGAATGGGAGTAGGCAAACAGCCAATAAAACAAGGACTGTATGATCCAGTGTTTGAACATGATGCATGTGGGATTGGATTCATTGTCAGTGTGAAAGGAAAACGATCACCTCGTATGATCAAGCAAGGGTTATCGATGCTTTGTCGGTTAGCACATCGGGCCGGTTATGGGAGTGATGCTGACACTGGGGATGGAGCGGGCATCATGATCCAGATTCCTCATATATTTTTCCAACGAGAATGTTCATGCTTGAACAAACTTAAAGAAGGAGCCTACGGTGCTGGGATGATTTTTTTGCCAAATGATCGTGAACTACGAGTCCGCTGTGAAAAAGTATTTCAGCAAATCATCGCCGAAGAAGGTCAGACATTCCTTGGCTGGCGGACCGTTCCAACAAATGATTCGACGATTGGGCAAACGGCAAAAGCGAGTCAGCCGGTGATCCGGCAGATTTTTATTGGCAGGTCAACAGACGCTGCCGATGAACGGGAATTTGAGCGGAAGCTGTTTCGGGTTCGGAAACGAACGGAAAAGCTCATTCGCGAACAACAGCTAGCTGGTAACGAAACCTTTTATGTGGCCAGTTTATCTTCTAGAACGATTGTGTATAAAGGAATGGTAACCCCAAAACAATTAGGCGAGTATTATCTTGATTTACAGGATAAAACGGTTGAATCTGCTTTCGCGCTCGTCCATTCGCGCTATAGTACCAATACCTTTCCAAACTGGGAACGAGCACATCCCCATCGGTATGTCATCCATAACGGGGAGATCAATACGCTAAAAGGCAATGTGAATTGGATGACGGCGCGTGAAACGGCGATGAAACATGCAGACCTGGGAGCAGATGCAGCAGAACTTTTGCCAATCATCGATGCAAATGGCAGTGATTCCGCTGCGTTCGATCAAGTGCTTGAATATTTGTTCTTGACCGGGAGGCCATTGGTGCATGCAGCCATGATGATGGTGCCGGTGCCATGGGAACACGACGTAACCATGGATGACCGCATAAAAGCGTTTTATGAATTTCACAGTCACGTCATCGAGCCATGGGATGGCCCGGCAGCAATCGCCTTCACGGACGGAAAACAAATAGGCGCGATGCTCGATCGTAACGGTCTCCGGCCGGCACGCTATACTGTCACGGATGATGATATCGTTATTTTTTCATCTGAAGCGGGCGTCCTCGATCTGGAGCCTGAAAGGATTGTGGAAAAAGGCCGATTAAGTCCCGGGCAGATCCTTCTCATCGATTTAGAGGAAGGGCGGATGATCAAGGATGAAGAGGTAAAGCTGCAGATGGCAAGCGTTCATCCATATCGGAAATGGCTGACGGAACAATGCCTCTCAATCGATGAGCTTCCAGAGAGTGTAAGCCATGAAACAAGTGCGAATAGTCCGGTATTGCAACGTCAGCGGGCCCATGGCTATACGATAGAAGAAGTGAAGAAACAAATCATTCCAATGGCCACCGAGGGGAAGGATCCTATCGGTTCAATGGGAAGCGATACCCCGCTAGCGGTGCTCTCACATCGGCCGCAGTTACTATCCGATTATTTCAAGCAGTTATTTGCTCAAGTCACAAATCCTCCCATTGATGCCATCAGGGAACCATTTGTCACTTCAACCTCGACATTACTTGGACCAGAGGGGGATTTGCTTCATCCTAGTGCCGACAGCTGCCGGCGAATCAGATTGAATACGCCGATTCTAACAGGCGATGAACTGGCCAAGATTCGCCATCATCACTTTCAGTCCCAGATATTTCCGATTCTTTTTCCAGTTTCGAAGGGAAAAACAAATCTGGAGAACGCCCTGCATGACTTGTTTCAACATGTCGATACTGCCATCGCTGAAGGTGTGTCTTTGATTATTTTATCCGATCAGCAGATGAACAAGGAGATGGCGGCGATTCCGGCATTACTTGCGGTTAGCGGTCTCCATCATCATCTCGTCCGCAGCGGTACGCGAACGAAGGTCAGCTTGATTGTCGAAACGGGGGAAGCGCGGGACGTTCACCACATTTGCACCCTCCTTGGCTACGGAGCGGATGCGATTCATCCTTATCTTGCTTTTGCAACGTTAGAAGAGCTGGTCATGGACGGTCAAATCAAAGGGATCACATTAGCGGAAGCAAGCCGATCCTATGTTCAAGCCGTTACAAGCGGTGTTGTGAAGGTTCTTTCAAAAATGGGAATCTCCACCGTTCAAAGCTACCGGGGCGCTCAAATTTTTGAAGCCATTGGCATCCATTCTTCTGTGATTAATCGGTATTTTACAGGAACGACGTCACAATTGGAGGGCATCCTTCTTGAAACCATCGCGGAAGAAACATTGATGCGTCACCAGCAAGCGTTTCATATGCCTGATGAACCCCTTGAGGCAGGAAGCGACTTTCAATGGCGGAAGGGGGGCGAGGTCCATGCGTTTCAACCGCAGACAATTCATTTGTTAAAGCAAGCCTGTCGGACGAACGATTATCACATGTACAAGAAATATGCTGCACAGGCAAATGAAGACCAGCTTATTTTTATACGAAACCTCTTGGCATTTAAGGAAACGACGCCCATCCCGATTGCGGAGGTCGAGTCCGTCGAATCCATTTGCCGCCGTTTTAAAACAGGTGCGATGTCATACGGTTCCTTGAGTCAAGAAGCACATGAAACCTTAGCCATTGCTATGAACCGAATCGGTGGAAAAAGCAATAGCGGAGAAGGCGGGGAACATCCCGGCCGCTATATCCCTGATAAAAATGGTGATGTGCGCCGAAGTGCGATTAAGCAGGTCGCTTCAGGCCGTTTCGGTGTTACAAGTCATTATTTAGTGAATGCAGATGAAATTCAAATCAAAATGGCTCAAGGCGCAAAACCGGGTGAGGGCGGTCAAATACCGGGCAGTAAAGTGTATCCCTGGATTGCTGAAGTGCGCGGCTCTACACCAGGTGTTGGGTTAATTTCACCGCCGCCGCACCACGACATTTATTCAATCGAGGATTTAGCGCAGCTCATTTATGATTTGAAACATGCAAACCCGCAGGCACGAATCAGCGTAAAACTTGTGGCCAAATCGGGGGTTGGCACCATCGCAGCTGGGGTGGCGAAAGGATTGGCGGATGTCATTCTGATTAGCGGAGCAGATGGAGGAACGGGTGCGGCACCAAGAACGAGCATCAAGCATGCAGGATTGCCTTGGGAGCTGGGATTGGCGGAAGCGCATCAAACGTTAGTGCTGAATGGCTTGCGTGATCGAGTGGTGCTCGAGGCAGATGGAAAATTGATGACGGGCCGTGATGTCGTCATCGCAACGCTGCTTGGTGCAGAAGAATACGGGTTTGCGACGGCGCCCCTTGTTGTTTTAGGCTGTGTCCTCATCCGCGCCTGTCATCTGAACACTTGTCCTGTCGGAATTGCCACACAAGATCCGGAACTTCGCCGCAAGTTTCTTGGGCAGCCGGAGCATGTGGAAAACTTTATGCGGTTCATTGCTCAAGATGTCCGTGAAATTATGGCGGAACTAGGGTTCAGGACCATCAATGAAATGGTCGGCCGAACGGATGTATTAACGCAAAATAAGCAAATGGCACATCACTGGAAAGCCAAAGACTTAGAGTTAGGACCGCTGCTTTATCAGCCTGAAAATGGTAAAAAAGGCTCGATGTTTCAGCTTCGCTCTCAGGACCACCAGTTAGAAAAAACACTCGATTATACAACGCTTCTAGAGGTGTGTCAGCCTGCACTTCGTCAGAAACAGAAAGTAAAAGCCAGTTTCCCGATTCAAAATATTCACCGGACTGTCTGCACGATTTTGGGCAGTGAGGTAACGAAGCGTTATGGCAAGCAAGGCCTTCCAGACGATACCATTCAATTGCAGTTTACCGGGACCTCGGGTCAAAGCTTCGGCTCTTTTCTTCCAAAAGGGATCACGCTGATTTTGAATGGCGATGCCAACGATTATGTTGGGAAGGGGTTATCTGGCGGTAAAATCATAGTATCTCAATCTGACAAGTCTGTTTATTCTTCGGGTAAAACTGTTCTCATCGGGAATGTAGCTTTTTATGGAGGCACTTCAGGTGAAGCATATATTAGCGGGCAGGCCGGTGAACGATTTTGTGTAAGGAATAGCGGCATTGATGCGGTTGTAGAGGGGATTGGCGACCACGGATGCGAGTATATGACTGGCGGCCGTGTCGTCATTCTCGGTGAAGTCGGCAAAAATTTTGCCGCCGGAATGTCCGGTGGTACAGCTTACATTTTTACAGAGGATCAACAATCATTTGAAAAACAGTGTAATCAGGAATACCTCGAACTGGAGCTTCTGGATGATGACCACGAAAGAAACGAAGTGAAACAACTTGTTTCGAATCATTTCCAGCATACAAGGAGCACACGGGCAGGGGAGATTCTTCGCAACTGGGATGAACGAATGTCTAACTGGGTGAAGGTTATACCGAAAGAATACAAACGAATCTTACAGGAGAACAGAAACGATTCAGTCATGAAGTAACATGTTTTTAGAAAAGGGAGGATTCGCTGATGACCCATTTTTATACTAAGGAACAAATTTTCCAGATCACGAGAGAGCAAAATGTGCGCTTTATTCGCTTACAATTCACGGATTTATTTGGGACGATCAAAAATGTTGAAATTCCGATTCGTCAATTGCCAAAGGCGTTAGAGAATAAAATGATGTTTGATGGTTCTTCAATTGAGGGCTTTGTCCGCATTGAAGAATCGGATATGTATTTGTATCCCGATCTTGACACGTTCGTTATTTTTCCATGGACAGGAGAAAAAGGAAAAGTAGCCCGCTTCATTTGTGATATTTATCATCCGGACGGCACACCGTTTGAAGGGGACCCCCGCAGTAATCTTAAGCGGCTTTTAAAAGAAATGAACGATCTGGGCTTTACCGATTTTAACGTGGGACCAGAACCAGAATTTTTCCTATTTAAATTAAACGAGAAGGAGGAGCCGACTCTGGAATTAAATGACCATGGCGGATACTTTGACCTAGCCCCCACAGATCTTGGGGAAAACTGCCGCCGTGATATCGTCTTGGAGCTGGAGGAAATGGGCTTTGATGTGGAGGCTTCCCATCATGAGGTCGCGCCGGGACAGCATGAAATTGATTTTAAATATCAAAATGCCGTGAAGTCGTGTGATGACATTCAAACATTTAAGCTGATCGTAAAAACGATTGCCAGAAAGCACGGGCTGCATGCCACGTTTATGCCAAAGCCTTTGTTTGGAATCAATGGATCGGGCATGCATTGCAACCTATCTTTATTCAAAAATGGAGAAAATACTTTTTTTGATAAAAATGGTCACTTGGAATTAAGTGAAACAGCAAGACAATTTATCGCGGGGATTTTGGCGCATGCCCCTCATTTCACGGCCATCACCAATCCGACCGTGAATTCTTACAAACGGTTGGTTCCAGGCTATGAGGCCCCGTGTTATGTGGCATGGTCTGCACGGAACAGAAGTCCGTTGATTCGAATCCCCGCTTCCCGCGGTTTAAGCACGCGAGTGGAGGTCCGCAGTGTTGACCCATCTGCGAATCCTTATTTATCAATGGCTGTCCTGCTTGCTGCGGGGCTAGATGGGATTAAGAACAAGTTAATCCCGCCTGCTCCTGTCGATCGAAATATTTATACGATGTCAAAAGAAGAGCGGAGCGAAAATGGAATCCGCGATTTACCGGCGACTTTAACAGATGCGCTTGACCATTTAAGAAAGGATGAAGTGATAATCCAGGCTTTAGGAACGCATTTATTTGAACATTTTTTAGAAGCAAAAGAAATTGAATGGGATCTATTCCGCACGGCTGTTCACCCGTGGGAACGCGAGCAGTATCTCAGCCAATATTAAGGAACGGTCGATTGGATGTGAAAATGGAAATCATTTGAGATAGGGAGTGAGGAAGGATGTGTGGCATTACAGGATGGGTGGATTGGAGCAAAGACCTGACGAAACATGTAGAAATCGTGAAAAAAATGGCGGAAACATTAAGTAAGCGCGGCCCGGACGCCTCCAATGTCTGGAGTGCTCCGCCCGTTATACTTGGTCATACCCGGTTAATCGTGGTGGATCCTGCAGGGGGAGCACAGCCCATGACCAAAACGAGGAGTGGGCGGACATGTACGATGGTGTATAACGGAGAACTGTATAATACGGAAGAACTTCGAACGGAATTGCTGAAAAGCGGGCACCGCTTCGAGTCACATTCCGATACAGAGGTATTATTGACGGCCTATATGGAGTGGGGCGAAGCATGTGTTGACTATTTAAATGGTATTTTTGCTTTTGCCATTTGGGATCATCACGGGCAAAAGCTATTTATGGCGCGAGATCGTCTTGGGGTTAAACCGCTGTTTTACAAAGAAGGGAATGGCTCGCTGCTTTTCGGTTCTGAATTGAAGGCGATTCTTGCTCATCCAGCCGTAAAGCCGGAGTTGGATCAGGAAGGGCTGCAGGAAATCTTCGGTCTCGGTCCCTCCCGAACTCCGGGCCATGGAGTGTTTCGCGGAATCAACGAACTTCGACCTGCACATGTCCTCAGCTACGATCGTAACGGCGTAAGAATAAAAAGATATTGGAATGTGAAAAGTGGCCAGCACCCTCATTCATTAGCGGAAACCGTTGAACAGGTACGATTTCTTGTAAAAGATGCGGTTGAACGGCAATTGGTTGCGGATGTCCCGGTTTGTACGTTTTTATCTGGCGGGATTGATTCTAGTGCGATTAGTGCGTTTGCCAACGATTTTTTTAACAAAGAAGGACGCAGTGTGCTTCATACGTATTCCATCGATTATGATCGGAACCGCGAATTTTTCCAATCGAGTTCGTTTCAGCCAGATCAGGACGCACCTTGGATTCAAAAAATGCAACAGTATTTAGGGTCTGTTCATCATTCAGAGGTTATTGACAACGCCCTGCTCACTCATCGTTTAGAGGATGCGGTTCAAGCGAGAGATTTACCGGGAATGGCGGATGTAGACTCCTCGCTGTTATGGTTTTGTGAGCGAATCAAGCAGCATTATACGGTCGCTTTGTCGGGGGAATGTGCCGATGAAATTTTTGGCGGGTATCCGTGGTTTCACCGGAATGCCCTGATTCAGGGGGGCGGGTTTCCGTGGGTGAAATCCCTGGAGGAGCGGGAGCAGCTCCTTCATCCCCATTGGAAAACAAAACTGAATCTGACGGAATATGTGAACGAACGCTATCAAGAAACCATTCGGGAGGTCCCGAAACTAGAGGGGGAACCCCCATTAGAAGCACGGCGGCGCGAAATGTTTTATCTGAATATGGTCTGGTTTATGGCCGCGTTGTTAGAGCGGAAGGATCGAATGAGCATGGGGGCAAGCTTGGAGGTCCGTGTTCCTTTTGCAGATCATCGCCTCGTCGAATATGCCTGGAATATCCCGTGGGACATGAAAATGTTAAATGGGCGGGAGAAGGGGATTTTGCGCAAGGCGCTTGAAGGTGTTCTTCCTGCTGATGTTCTTTACCGGAAAAAGAGCCCCTACCCGAAGACACATCACCCGGAATATATGAAACTCGTAAAGAATAAGCTAACCGCCATCTTGGACCAGAAATCATCCCCCATCCATGAAATCGTTTCTAAGCAAAAGGTGAAAGAAATCATCGACTCAGACGGTTCCTCCTTCAAAACCCCGTGGTTCGGCCAACTCATGACCGGCCCCCAGTTGATCGCCTATCTCATTCAACTGAATCACTGGCTGGAACAATATCGGGTTAATATTGTGTAATGAAGCTATATCTAGAACCGATTTTCGCCATCCTTGTGGCGGGCTTCCCCTTTTATCTAAAGGCTGTGTTAAAGAACATGTTGATTTTGAGCACAATGTTGATTGGAGTGGAAGGCGCGAGACTCCTGCGGGAGCAGCGGGACAGGTGAGACCCCGCAGGCGCTATAGCGCCGAGGAGGCTCACCGCCCGCCCCGCGAACCGCTCGCGCCTGGAACGGAAATCAACATTCACTTTTAACACAGCCTATCTAAAAGAACCTAAGAGGCTAACTCTTTGGTTTTTTTGATTTGATATTTATTTGTAAAAGATTAATATTACATGAATATTTCAAATCGATTACATTGTTTGCGTTTTCATTTTTGAGTGTTATTCTATTATAGAAACGTTTCGATAAACAAAGAAGGGAGATTTTAAAATGGTCAAAATCAAATATATCATGATGATAGGTATATTGTTCTTACTTACTAGCTTAATAGTCTCACCAGCAGCCAATGCTAACGGAAATGGAAAAGGGAACGGAAAAAATATCGGTTTCGAAAAACAATTAGAATCGACAGCAAAGAAAACGTATCGTTACTTTCAGGACTATACTGACCCGAAAACAGGGTTAACTAGTGATATCGTCCGTTTTCAAAATGGTGAAGATGAAGCTAAACATACATCGCCAACAAATATTGGGATGTACCTATTAAGTACAGTCTCAGCTGAAGAGATGGGGATCATCACACGTAAAGAAGCGGTTTCCCGACTGCAAACAACATTAAACACTTTAGAGAAGTTAGAAAAATGGAACGGTTTGTATTATAACTGGTACAATACAGACGGCAGCTTAAAAACAGATTGGGGACAATTTATTTCACAGGTAGATAATGGCTGGCTATCGGCAGGTTTGATCGTTACGGGTCAAGCTTATAAGGAATTGGCGAAACAGTCAAACAAGCTTGTAAACGCAATGAACTATTCCACTTTATATGATCCAGAAGTTGGCCAGTTCCGCGGCGGATACTCTGTTGACGAAGGGAAGCTGACCGACCACCATTATGGCATGTTCTATACAGAACCCCGTTTGGCAAGCTACATTGCCATTGGAAAGGGAGATGTACCATCAGATCATTGGTGGAAAATGTACAGGACTCTTCCTGCAGAGTGGGATTGGCAAGCACAAATTCCAGAAGGACCAACTGTTACATATGATGGTGTCCCTGTATTTGAAGGTCATTACCAATACAATGGAGTAAGTTATGTACCGAGCTGGGGAGGAAGTATGTTTGAAGGCCTTATGCCAGGGCTGGTAATAAAAGAAAAAGAACTTGGAGCAAATGCACTTGGTTTAAACAACAAACGCCATGCTGAATTGCAAATCGCATACGCAAAAGAAAAAGGGTATCCTGCTTGGGGCTTTTCACCAGCAGCTACTCCAGATGGCTATAGTGAATTTGCAGCTACACCGCTAGGGACATCTGGATACAAGGATGATGGGACTGTAACCGCACATGCCACATTCCTCGGACTTGAGTATGCTCCTGAAGAAGCATACAAAAACATCAAAGCCTTAAAGGCATTAAATATGTACGGCAAATATGGCTTTTATGATTCGGTAAATGTAGTAACCGGTGACCTGGCCAAAGCCTATTTAGCCCTTGACCAAGGTATGATTATGGTCTCGATCGCAAACTATTTAGATGATGGCGTTATACGTAATCACTTCCATAAAAGTGAAATTGGCAGCAAGCCAGAAGAATTACTGAAGAAGGAAGTATTTTCAATTCAGTAAAACAACGGTAGGGACGAGAGGGACTGCCCCCATGTCCCTACCTAATTTCCTGCACTGATTTTCCCTCAATCAACGTCACATAAATTCGTTCATGTACCACTGGTTTATTGGCGATCAATTTTATCAATTGCTCAGCGGCTAGTGCTCCCCATTTCCGCTCAGAATAATCGATGGTTGCAAGACGCGGCTGTGTATACTGTGTTAATTCAATATTGTCAAACCCGATAATATGAATATGCTCGCCAACCTTAAACTCCGTTTTGGAAATGTAATTATACATGCCAATCGCCATTTCATCGTTGAGGCAAAAAACCGCCACCGGTTTAGTGTATTCCTTGATAATTTGTTCAGCAGCGCTTTCACCTGAAGGCTTATTGAAATCGCCTTCGATTTCGACGTATTCAATATGACGATACCGTTCAACTGCCTGCCTTGCTGCCTGTAGACGTTGGTTAGAATCATAGGAGAATTTCGGACCTGTCACTACATAGATTTTGTTGTGCCCTTTTTCAATTAAGGAATCCATTGCCAAGGTCGCACCCGACCGATTATGAAGAAGAACCTGATTGATATTCGGATGGTCTAACTCTCTGTCCAACACGACTAATTTATGGCCAAGCTCCGCATACTTGACTAATTCTTCACTTGAGAATGTCACATCCAAGATAATCGCCCCATCAATCATCCGCTCGGGAAGAAAACGATGTGACTGCTTGCCGCTGCAGACAATGAGTTCATACCCATCCTTACTAAGTGAATCCTGCATCCCCTGTAATAGCTGACCATAAAAAGCACCGCTATAGTTTGTTAAAAAAGCGCCAATGATTTTCGTTTCTTGCTTCTTTAATGATCGTGCCGCTGCATTAGGAATATAATTCAATTCTTTCGCAATCGCATGAATCTTTGCCGATGTTTCCGCTGTTACCTTTGGGCTGCCATTTAATGCGTATGAAACGGTAGAAATGGAAACACCTGCTTTTTTCGCGATATCTTTAATACTGACCACGACACACTCTCCTATCCTTCGATTAAACGTTACTATTATTATACAATGTTCCAGGCGGGAACAATATATGGAAAAAAAGACCGCGGCCAATGATGGCCGCAGGTATTCATTACATGAAAATCTCAATCGTGTTTGAAGTACTTAGTAAAGATTGTTCAAGCTGTTGTTTAGTAATTCTCACACCACTTTGGCGATAGCGGTTTTGTAAAGCTTCGATAGAAGCTTCCTTTCCATTAAGAAGAACTCGATTTACGGAATTACCCTCGAGGTGGTAAATAAATCGGACCGGTTTCCCGTTTAACATAAACGTAAATTTTAATCCGTCCAGTGTTTTTGGAAGCACAGGATCAATGATGAGATCTCCGTCATGATGGCGAATGCCTAAACAATTAGAAATCAATTGATTCATATAAATTCCTGGTCCGCTTGAATAAATGCGCCACCCGCCTTTAACGGGAACCGCACCATGTCGAAGGTCATCAAACCGCTCCTGTGCTTCATAGCGGTCATTGAATTTCGCATCTGAGCTGCTAAAGTAAGCATTGCTTTGTCTGATTTCCGCATTTGGCACCACTTGTTGAATCCCAATCGGATTAATCGTTTCTAACCCTTTCCATGCTTCATCACTTTTTCCAAGCTTCGCCATTGCTTCGACAAAACGGATATGAGCATGAACATATTGAAGGCCAATTTCCCTGCCAAAATTCGCGGCCTGCTCCGCCCGTTTAAAGTGAGTGCTCACACCACCGGCATAGTTTGCAGGCCGGTCCATTAAACGTACGCCGTCTGGATGGTAGAGTTTTTCTTTAATAATTTGATAATGTGCTTCTGCCTTTTCCGGTGATAATAGTTCGGCAATCATGCTCCGGGTCATCGGGAGGAGGCGATAGTGAATGCCTGTTTTATTGTCACTTGGGTGTAGCATCAATTCCAATTCCTTCGGGTTTTCCATATAGATAAACCCGGGAATGACCTCTGTTTGCAGCATATAGTGATTAAAATCTGCTTCGATTCCAGCTGCTAACTCTCGAAGTTCCATTGCCCATTGTTCATCTGTTTCTTTTAAAAGCTGGGAAAGCTGATTGAAAACTTGGTACGTTAGGGCAACGGTCCAGCTGCTTACCATAAATTCTTTTAACTGGGCATTTGCAGGCTGGAGGGTGTCATCCCAATCACCATCCCCATACGACGAAAGGTGAGTACCATGTAAAAAATGCTCCTGAATATAGGAAATCTCTTTTTTTGCATGTTGCTCAATCGTTTCCACTTTTTCCGTGAATTCGAAGCTGCCTCGCTTTGTGTAAGGAACTTTTTCAGCAAGAATGCTAAAATCGCCCGTTGCCGCTAAATAATCACTTAAAACTTTTAGCGGCCAGACAATAATGTCTCCATGACTATCTTCCTGTTGGATCTTGTAGTATTGATCAAACATAAACCATTGCGGCCAATTTCCGTTATCCTCATATTGATGGGAAAACACCGTGAGTAAAAGATCCTTTACTGCTTCGTATTTTTGCGCAGCCAGAAAAAATTCTGTTGGACCCTGACACACATCGCGAGTTCCCCATGCCGCGCCGCCATATTGTTCCAAACCATGGGGGACGGAATAGTGAACAAGCATATTATGTGTATACCACCAGGCAAGGGCATTTACCTTTTTCAACTGATTTGTTGGCAGACCATTTTGGGTTAATTCGAAGCCATTCATAACCGACTGATAGAACTCGCGATATTTTTCAATTTCTTCTTCAGCAACAAGTTTCGTAAACGGTAATTCCTCACCGTGAAGCAGACCTTGAATTGTCATCGTCCATTCAGTGGTACTGCTAATTTCAAGCAAGGTAAGGGATGCAGCACTGGTTTGGATATTCTTTGAAAACTTCTGTTCGTCTGCCGGTGAAATCTCAGCTCCAAAAATTTTTAAACGGTATTGTAAATCCGGGTAAACCTCAGTGCTGTCAGATTGCTTACTGGCAAAAAAGGAGAGTACTTGGTCTTTTTCCTTCATCCTAAATGGCGCATCGTATTCGTTGTTATTCATCGAAATTTGATTTGTCACAAGATAGCGATACGATTTTCCGTTAGCCGAACGAACGGATAGTTGAAGCTCCGGTGTGTCTACGGCAGTAAAATTGGTGACAATCAACAGATCATCATTTGTTTTGTAATACCAACGAGCATAATTAAAGCCAAGCTCAAACATCGAAGGCATCGTCAATAGACGGAAAACACCATCCACTTCCACATAGATGCGCTGACCGGAAGTTTTCATGACATTTAGCGGATTTCGAGCATTAGTCAGCATTTTATTAAAAGACGTATTTCCGACGACAAGCTGCGAGTTGAAAATACCGTACATATAAGAAGTAGATGTTAAGACATTTTCCTTCCTCGTTGCGTTATGTCCCGTCATTAAAATATGACCATGAGGACGCTCGATGAGAAGTTCTTTTTCTTTTAAAATAATATGCTCATGTGCATCAGTAAAGAAAGAAAGCAGTGTAGCGCCGACCCATTCTTCTTGATGGCGATTTGGGAATAACTCTTCAATTTCTGTTGTTGTCATCGAAATGGTTTGTAATGGTTTTCCAAAGGAAGAGGAAAGGCGGACCTGTTGGAGGGATTCCTTTGCTGGTGCGCTTTCTTCCTTGATAAGATTCCATGCTTCGACGATTTCCGCATCATATTCTAATGCCGTAACGGCTGCCGGATGATTTTCTTTAAAAAGTCCATAAAAGACAAACTGCGCTGTACCTGCAAGTTTTACCCGTTCGGACTGTAATGCTGTATAAGCGAATTCATATTGATACACTTCATTCGCCAGCTTTTCTTTTGTTAGTGCTTCCGGTTCATTTGTTTCCTTGTAGGATAATCCATAGAACTGAAATCCGTCTGTCGAATAGCCGGCTGCCTTTGTTAATGCCCCCTGTTGCAGATAAGGGAAGTTCGCTTGTTGCGGCTGGTTTTGCCTTGAACAAACAATATAGCCCTTCTTTGAATCCTCAAAGACTTTATGATCAATATATTGTGAGACGAATGCTTCATTGGTTCGGACGGCTCCTTTATCAGCGAGTCCTAGGTCCTGTCCATAAATGATATCGACCTCGATGTCATGACCGGTAACGGTCACATCCCAGAACCAAATGCCTTTTTCGGTAAGGGAGAAGGTGACCTGGTAGTCTATCCCGTCAACGGTCCCTTTCCAAACCACGTTAGCGTCTGAAACGCTTACCTGGCTTTCTGAATGAACGCCAAGCATAGGGATTGCCTTGATTTCCGCTCCCAGATGAAGACGTAAATAAAGATTGTTTAAGGCTCCGTCAATCGGGTTGGACAGCCATTGATTGATCATGCATGTTTTAGAGGATGCCTCGTATAGGTCTCCACTTTTTAAAAAAGAAAAGCGGTAATCACCTTTTGTTATGTGAATCATTTCATCTGCCTTTGTTGTCATCGTTTTCTCCTCGCTTACTATTTTACTAATTTGAATGCATGTGCCTTTACGTTGTTGCTAGCTGAGCCGACATATGCGATGAAATTGCCGCGATCACTGTGAAACTGTAAGTCTGCATGATGATAGCGCAGTTGCTCTTCTGAAATGGTAAAGGTTACTTTTTTTGATTCGCCGGGCGTGAGGCTGACTCTTTGGAACCCTTTTAGTTCTTTAAGTGGACGCACGACTTCCGCTGCAACGTCTTGTATATATAGCTGGACAATTTCTTCGCCTGCTATTGAGCCGGTATTTGTAACTTGAACCGTTACGGTTAACGGTTGTTCTTCTGTTAAATAGGATTCAGAAAGCTCTACATCACTATAGGAAAAAGAGGTATAGCTTAATCCGAAGCCGAATGGAAGGAGCGGCTCATTCGGAATATCCAAGTATTGTGAAACATAACGTTCTTGCGCATCCGGTGCATCTTTCGGGCGGCCGGTATTAAAGCAGTTGTAATAGACAGGAACCTGCCCAACTGAAAATGGAAACGACATGGTTAATTTGCCGGATGGATTCACATCACCATACAATAAATCGGCGATTGCAGCCCCGCCTTCTGTACCTGGGAACCATGCTTCTAAAACCGCATCTGTCTGATCGATCACACCATGCAAATCAAGAGGACGGCCATTAAAAAGTACCGACACGATTGGTTTCTGCAGTTGTGTTAGGGCAGCAACTAATTGAAGCTGGCTTTCAGGTAAACGGATATGGGCTCGACAGCCCGCTTCCCCGCTCATATCGGAATGTTCGCCAAGGGCAAGCACAATGATATCTGCATGTTGAGCGACCTTTACTGCTTCCTCAAGTTGTTCTTTGGTGCCAGTGTCAATGCCGCATCCTTCAGCCACAGTCAGGTTTGCTGGATGGGTCTTCATCGTTAACCCTTCGTATACCTGAATCGCTGTTTCTTTGGAGCCCATCCATGACCAGGGACCTAAAATATCGCCATTTTTAGCAAAGGGACCGATTAAGGCAATTTTCTGGTCTTTTTGAAGTGGTAAAACACCGTCATTTTTTAATAGGACAGCCGATTTTGCGGCAAGGGTCCTTGCCAGCTGGCGATGTTCCTCACTCATGATGATTTCTTCTTCTTTGTTAACATCCGTTCCGCGGTGGGGTTCTTCAAACAACCCCAATTTATCCTTAAGTTTCAGGATGCGAAGCACGGCTTCGTCAATTAGTGTCTCATCTACTTCTTTTGCCGCGACTAATTGCTTTAAATGATTCACGTAGCAGGTGGTCATCATCTCGATGTCGACTCCGGCTTGGATGGCTTTAAAGGCTGCTTCACTTTCATCCTCGGCAATACCATGTGGAATCATTTCCTTCACTGCACCCCAATCAGAAATAAGCACGCCATCAAAGCTCCATTCGTCGCGGAGTAGATTGCGCATTAGCTTCTTATTTCCAGTGGCTGGGATGCCATCGACTGTATTGAATGCCGTCATGACCATCTCACAGCCCTCATCAAGCGCTGCTTTATAGGCTGGTAAGTAAGATTCACGCATTTGTCTTTCGGACATGTTAACGGTATTGTAATCACGACCGCCTTCTGGTGCTCCGTATGCAGCGAAGTGCTTGACACAGGCAGCCACTCGGGTTTTATCATTTGTCAAATCTTTCCCTTGAAAGCCGCGGACAAAAGCCCGGGCAAATTCGCTATTTAAATATGGATCTTCGCCTGCTGATTCCATTACTCTTCCCCACCGAGGGTCACGGACTAAGTCGACCATCGGTGCAAAGGTTACATGTACACCTGAAACCGCTGCTTCTTTTGCGGCAATTTCTACACTTTGCTCGGCCAACTCCAAATCCCAGGAACAACTAATCGCAAGAGGGACCGGAAAAATCGTTTTAAATCCGTGAATAATATCAGCCATGATTAATAAAGGAATTCCAAGGCGGTTTGCTTTTAGATGTACTTCTTGAACTTCAATAGCTTCTTTTGCACCTGAAATTCCTAAAACAGAGCCGCTGTTTTGAACGATTTCATCGGTAATTCCCATTTCAGCCATTGGCCCGGTGATTTGACCTTTATCTTTTGAACCTTTAAAAAAAGGACCGGCTAACTGCATCAGTTGACCGATTTTCTCATCTAATGTCATCTCTTTCAGAAGAGATAGAAGGTTTTGTGTGTCCATCTTAAATCCTCCATTATTATGAATAATAAGTCATGAAAACTAAGTTGATAGAAACGTTTCGATTACTGTAATAATTGAATTATAAGCGCTTTCTAAAGGGGAGTCAATTCAATTATCGAAACGATTCTATTTTTTATGATCTGGAATTTTAATAGTGTTCATGGTTTTGCTTTATTTTAAAAAAAATATCAAAAAAATAGTTGAAAACGATTTCAGTATGGCATATAATTTGCTTATCGAAACGTTTCTACTTACGTGTTTACTTATAAACACGTTATAATTTTTATTGCGGTCGAAACGTTTCACTGTTTTTGTTTCTCTATTAATTTAGAAACGTTTCATTAAAGGGGGTACTTTAGCAGGTTCTGGGGAAACTAGAATCAATCTATAAGTATAGTTGTTTTGTTGCAATGAAAATGGGATATATGATTACTATGTCCTTAGAAGAAAGCAAAATACTTTTTCTAAAATACTTAATGGGGGTCAATCATGAAATTCACAATGATGAGTAAAAAAATAGCGACAGTCGCTTTATTAGGTTCGTTAGTGTTCTCAGGTGCGCTTGCCGGCTGTTCATCTTCCAATTCAGACTCTAAGACAGCTAGCAAAGATGGTAAAACAACAATTACTGTTTGGGGAATGGGAGAAGAAGCGAAATCTTTGCCTAAAATTGCCAAAGATTTTGAAAATGAAAACCCAAATATCAGTGTAAAAGTACAAGCTCTTCCTTGGGATAAAGCACATGATAAGCTGTTAACGGCTGTTGCTTCTAAAAAAGGCCCGGACGTCATTCAAATGGGTACAACCTGGATTCCGGAATTTGCTGCGGCAAATGCAATCATGGATTTATCTTCTTATACTGATAAATATCCAGAACTAGCTGCAGATAATTTCTTCGATGGCTCAATTGAAACAACAAAATATGATGATAAAGTAGTCGGCGTTCCTTGGTATATCGATACACGTGTTCTTTATTATCGAACAGATTTATTAAAATCTGTTGGTTATGATCAAGCGCCAAAGACATGGGATGAGTTAAGTGATGCCGCGAAAAAATTAAGAGAACGTGGTAAAGATAAATATGGTATCAGCATCGATACAAAAGAGCAAAGCTTAGCATTCATGTTTGCTCGCCAAAATGGCTCCAAATTAATTGAAAATAACAAAACACTGTTTGATCAAAAGGAATTTGTGGATGCAGTGAAATATTTAAACGGCTTCTTTAAGGATGGCTCTGCACCAGTTGATTTAGGAGTAGACATTATTCCGGCTTTTAAAGGAGAGGGAATTCTCCCAATGTTTATCAGCGGTCCATGGATGGTAAAAATTATTAACGATCAAGCACCTGAATTAAAAGGAAAATGGGCAACAGCTGTTCTTCCGGCAAAAGAAAATAATATGTCAACCTTAGGTGGATCTGATTTATCTGTATTCCAATATACAAAAAACAAAGATGCGTCGCTTAAGTTTTTAGCTTATATGAGCAAGCCTGAAACACAGCTTAAATGGATGGAATTAACGAATTCCTTACCTGCAGCCAAAAAAGCATGGGATGATAAGTCATTACAAGAGGATCCACAATATAAAGTTTTTGGTGAGCAAATGAAAAATGCGCAGCCAATGCCTACGATTAAACCATTTGAAAATATTGCCCAAACATTCTTAAGCAGCTTCGAACAAATTTACCGTGGCGGAGCGGATGTTCAAAAAGAAATGGACAACTTCAACAAAAAGGCTGAAGAAATTTTAAATAAATAATGGTAAAAGGTTGTAGCTAATCAACTTGAAATTCAAGTTGATTAGCTACAACTGTTCTTATTTTTACAAAAGGAAGGTACTTCCCATGAAAGGTAATACAAAGAGCAAAACACCATATTTTTTCATTGCGCCAGCGATTATTTTGTTAATCGCATTTTCGATACTACCGATAATTGTTGCATTATTTATCAGTTTTACAGATATCGATTTAGGAGGTCTAGCTGACTGGTCGCAAATTGATTTCATTGGGTTAAAAAATTATAAAGAGGTAATCAGTGATCCGATTTTTGTCAAATCCATCCTTAATACTCTTTTCTATGTGGTCTTCGGCGTTCCGTTTGTCATCATTTTTTCCTTAGGAATTGCTCTTCTTATTAACTTTGGGAAGGCACGTATTTTTCAAGCCTTTAGGGTTGTATTTTATATGCCATCGATTACAAATGTCGTGGCAGTTGCTGTGGTGTGGAGTTATTTATACAATCCACAATTAGGGTTATTTAACTACATTTTGAAATTGCTACATTTACCTGCTGTTCCTTGGCTCCAAGACCCAATTATGGCGAAGGTTTCATTAATTGCGTTAGCCTTATGGAGGGCCATTGGTGTGAATATGATTATCTTTTTAGCTGCCCTGCAAGGAATCCCAAAGACGTATTATGAAGCGGCACAGCTTGACGGTGCAGACGGATGGAAACAGTTAACGAAAATTACGATTCCATTATTGCGGTATGCAATCTTCTTTGTTTCCATTACGACGATGATTGGATGGTTACAGTTCTTTGAAGAACCATTTGTGATGACGAATGGTGGGCCGCTTGATAGCACGACTTCAGTTGCATTATTTATTTATCGTAACGGTTTCCAACTCAGCAATTTTGGCTATGCTGCAGCTGGGTCATTCATTTTATTTATTTCGATTATCATCATCACGATGGTCCAATTTAAGTTTCAGAATAAAAAAGTCGATTATTAATGTGAGGTGAAACCAATGAAATCAACCATGATAAATAATCAACGGAAAAAAGAGCAATCACAGCAATGGTTTGTCGGAGTGATTTTGACAATAGGCGGCGTTTTAGTTGCGATTCCATTTATTTGGATGATCTTATCTGCGTTTAAAACAGAAAATGAAGTGATGCAGCTGACCCCAACTCTTTTTCCAAGCAAATTTACATTGGAAAACTTCCAAAATCTTTTTGAAAATATGAGTTTTGGTCTTTATTTAAGAAACACAATAATTGTTGTCTTTTGGTCCTTTTTCGGTTTGATTTTAAATGCGATGGCCGGTTATGCCTTCGCGAAATTTCAATTCAAGGGCAGGGATAGGCTTTTCTATCTTGTGTTGGCAACCATGATGATTCCAGGGCAAGTCACGATGATTCCGGTGTATTTAATCTTAAATCAATTAAACTTAACCAATACAATGGCCGGTATCGTTCTTCCCGGTTTAGTCGGTGCCTTTAGTATCTTTTTGTTCAGGCAATTCATGGAGACGATCCCAGATGAATTACTTGAGGCAGCCAGACTTGATGGTGCAAGTGAATTTAGGGTTTTCATGAAAATTGTCCTGCCTATTTCAAAACCTATTCTGGCTGTTCAGGGGATTTTAACCTTTATCGCGGGTTGGAACAGTTTCCTATGGCCTTTAATCATTGCAAATGACGAAAACCTGTATACCTTATCAGTCGGTTTATCATTATTAAAAGGTCAATATGGCGGCAACTATGCCTTACAAATGGCCGGTTCCACCTTCATGGTCGTCCCAATCATTATCATTTTTATTATCTTCCAAAAACATATTATCGAGGGTTATACAATTTCAGGAATGAAATAACTGGACGAGGGGACATCCCCTCGTCCCTTTTTTATAGAAATTAATTCAACTTTAATTTCTCATTCATCCCGTAACATCTGCATTCTTTGGTTGAATAGTGATGGATAGGATAGAGTCCCGAGCATGATGCTTGTGACGGCTGCGGTGGTTAGGAGCAAGAATAAAATGAGCAATTGGAATTGAACGGCTTGAATCGGATCGGCCCCGCCGATGATTTGGCCGCTCATCATGCCTGGAAGCTGGACGAGCCCAATGGTTTTTTGGCTTTCAATTGTCGGAATCATGCTTGCTTTTATGGAAGTGATCAGTTGGGTGTTGATGGCCTGTTTTGGTGTTCCGCCAAGGGACAGGATAAGTTCCGTTTCGGCCTGTCGTGATTCTATCTCTGCAGAAAACCGGTTAAGGAACAAAATGGCGAGGACCATGGAGTTGCCAATGACCATACCGCTGATTGGGATGATATATTGAGCCGCCCGCGGCGTAATGTTGAAGCCAAGGATAATCCCTTGCGTCAGCACTTCAATAAAAATCAAGGTAACTGCCACTTTCCATGTGATGCCTTTAATCACACTACCTTTTTTTCTAGCATTTTGCGTGGCTGCGCCAATCATGACCATCACCATCAGCAGTATATAGAGAGGGCTATCCGCTTCGAAGACGAATTGGAGAATATAGCCGACCGCAAACAGCTGGATGATCGAACGCACTGTTGCGATAATCGTGTCTTTTTCCAGCCCTAGTTTAAGTGTTTTTGATAAAAAAAGCGGGATCAGGACGAAAATAAGTGTGATGGATAGTGCGAGATAACTCATTGTCCTTCCCCTTTCACAAACCGTTTCACTTTTTCATTTACCGGCGCCTTCAGCAAGCTGCTTTCCCCCGTTTCAATCACTTTCCCATCCATCATCACCCAGGTGTATTCCCCGATTGTCAACGCCTGCTCCAGATTATGAGTAATCCAGATGATGGTGGTGTTGAACTTTTGGTTTATTTTCACAATCAGTGCTTCAATTTCCTTCTGGGACGCCGGGTCAAGCGAAGAGGTGATTTCATCGAGCAAAATGACTCGGGGACGATTAACCAGTGTACGGGCAATCGAAACCTTTTGGCGTTGACCGCCCGATAGATCTTTACTATTTCGGTGCAAAAATGAAGCATCCAGGCCAACTTGGGTCAATAAATTCCGCGCATCTTCCTCCGCTAGTTGTTTCCCCTGCAGCTCCATGGGCAAAGCCAGATTTTTGTGCACGCTGCCGCTGATCATTGGTGCACTTTGAAGCGCCATGCCCACGTAGCGCCGCAATTGGACCGGTTCGTAGCTATCGATGTTTTGCTCGTTAATAAAAATTTCTCCTGAATCAGGTGACAGAAGCCCATTGCATAGTTTGAGCAGTGTCGTCTTTCCAGCTCCTGAAGGACCGACCAAAGTGGTGATTTTGCCTTCAAGAAACGATCCGGTAATACCTTTTAAAATCGGCTGATTGTCAACGGAATAATGCACATCCCGAAAATGGACAGCCGGTCTATGGTCCAATGACATCATGTTCACTTCTTTCCATGTTCCTTTTGGGAATGAATTATATCACAGATAGTGACAAGGGGACAGGCACATTGTCCCAATCAGTTACCTAATCCCCCACTCCAATTTATGATCCCACCCATTTTGGTTTTCTGAGATGTAAAATCATTGCAATTAATGAATTTTTGTAAAAAATATTATAAAATTTTAAATCTGTGTAAAATTTTATGAAAATTCTATCATTCATCCATGAAGGTTAGTACAATAGGTTTGAAAGATCATAAACTCTTGAAAGGTGGGAAAAAGTTGAAAAGAAAGATTACAAGAACCATTCGCAGCAAAATTTTAAAAAGTTCTCTCGCATTAACACTCGCAGCAAGTATGATTCCCTTCTCATTTAGCCCTGGAGTGGCTAATGCAGAGGCAGCAGGAAACACCGCGACTCTTCGTATCTTAGAAACAACGGACCTACATAATAACATCATGTCCTACGATTATTATCAGGATACCGGTGCAGGTATCAACTATGGTCTATCCAAAACAGCAAGCTTGATTGGGCAGGCAAGATCAGAGGTTCCAACGGAAAACTCGATGCTGTTTGATGCAGGTGACACGCTTCAAGGTAACCCGATGGCCGATTATGTGGCAAAAGTGAAGCCAATCACCAAAGCAGATACACACCCGATGTTTAAAGCTATGAATCTATTAAAATATGATGCTGCGATTGTCGGTAATCATGAATTTAACTTTGGTTTAGACTTTCTTGACACGGCGCTAGCAAATGCTGCATTTCCAATTGTAAACGCTAACATTTATATTGATGATAAGGATGGAAATCCGGATAACGATAAAAACTACTTTACGCCATATGAAATCATTGATAAAAAAATCAAGGATAAAAATGGTCAAGAACAAACAGTTAAGGTAGGAGTTATCGGCTTTGCTCCTCCGCAAATTATGCAATGGGATCGAGATAAAGTTGAAGGAAAACTGATTATTAAAGACATTGTTAAAACCGCTAACAAGTTTATCCCAGAAATGAAGGCAAATGGCGCTGACGTCATTGTCGCCATCGCTCATTCTGGCTGTGACATTGCTTCAGAAGGAAAAGAAGCGGCGGAAAATGCTGTTTTTGACTTAACGAAAGTCGACGGCATCGATGCCATGCTTTTTGGACATTCACATGCGAATTTCCCTGGCTCTTCTTTTAATGGTAAAAAGGGAATTGATAATGAGAAAGGGCATATTAACAATACGCCAGCTGTTGAAGCCGGTTATTGGGGAAATAACCTAGGTGTTCTTGATTTAGAATTAGTTCAACAGGCAGATGGAACGTGGAAGGCTGACAGAGCTAATTCAAAATCCGTTAACCGCCCTGTTACTGCTGCAACAACTGCAGTTGATGAGATTGTCAATGCAGTAAAGCATGAACATGAAGCTACACTAGATTATGTGCGTGGCAAACTTGGGGAAACTCCAGCTCCATTGAATACGTTTTTTTCACGGGTAATTGATGACCCGGCACTTCAACTTATTAATGAGGCACAGACTGACTTTGTAAAGAAATATATTGCCGAGCATCGTTCGGACTTGAAAGATATACCGGTCATTTCCGCTGCAGCTCCATTTAAAGGCGGATCAAGTTATACAAATATCCCTAAAGGTGATATTTCGATTAAAGGTGCGAATGACCTTTATATCTATAATAATACGCTTAAGGCCCTTCAATTAACAGGTGCCGAAGTAAGAGAGTGGTTAGAATTGTGTGCGGCAGCATTCAATAAAATTGACCCAAACAAAGAAGGCATTCAAGATTTACTCGATAACGGTTTTACCCCTTACAATTATGACGTGATTGACGGTCTCAAATACCAAATTGATGTAACAAAAGATGCCCGCTATACAAGAAGTGGTGTGAGAACTTCTTCTCAGGAACATCGGATAATCAATTTAACGATGATGGATGGAACACCTGTCAAAGATGATCAAGTATTTATTTTAGCAACTAATAACCACCGTGCTGGCGGCACAGGGAACTATCCTGGTACAGGTGCTGACGCAAAACTAATTCTTGATTCATTGCTCGAAAACCGCGAAGTATTGATGGATTATATTAAAGAAAAGAAAGTAGTCAATGCTGTTGCGGATAACAACTGGAAGATTGTCCCTGTTGGCGGTGTAGCTAAATTAGTATTCAACTCTTCACCAGATGCAAAAAACTATTTATCTTCAGCACCAAATCTTAAGGATCTTGGTCCATCAACGATTCGACCTGGATATCAGCTCTATGAATTAGATCAAAATGTCCATGTGAAACTATTGGGTATCAACGATCTTCATGGACAATTGGATTATTCGACAACGGTTAGTGGACAGCTTGTGGGCGGTATTGAATATTTAGCAGGATATTTGAAAGAAAAAGAAGCAACAAACCCTTCCCATACGTTAAAGGTTCATGCGGGCGATGCGGTTGGGGCCAGCCGTCCGGTGTCTGCGTTAATGCAGGAAGAGCCGACTATTCGCTTCTTAAATGAACTTGGTTTTGATGTGGGTACTGTTGGTAACCATGAATTTGACCAGGGCGTTACCGAGATGATGCGTCTAATCAACGGCGGAAGCCATCCTAAGACCGTTGATAAGTATGGTCCCTTTGAAGGTGCGAGTTTCCCATACACGGTAGCAAACGTTATCGATGAAAAAACAAAAGAACATATTTTACCTCCATACGTCATCAAGGAAGTAGACGGAGTCAAAATTGGGTTTATTGGAGTCGTGACAACAGAAACTCCAACCATTGTTACGCCAAGCGGGGTAGCGGGAGTGAAATTTACCGATGAAGTAGAGGCCATTAATAAATACACGGCCGAACTTAAAGCAAAAGGCATAAAGGCCATCGTGGTACTTGCCCATGAAGCTGGAAGCTCATCTACTAATGGCTCGAACCCGACTGGCAAGGTGGTTGAGTTTGCAAAAAAGGTTGATGATGAAGTTGACGTAATTTTTGGCGCCCACAACCATGCGTATATGAATACAACTGTAAATGGAAAATTACTGATTCAATCGTATTCGTACGGAACAGCTTTTTCAGATGTTGATTTAACAATTGATCCAGTTACACAGGATATCGTGGCAAAAGAGGCCAAAATCGTAAGAACGGTGCAAAACAAAGAACATCTTGATGGTAAAACGAAAGCGAAGCTTGATGAATATCTAGAATATATTCAACCAATCACAAGTGAAGTAGTAGGGGAAGCCGCTACTGCGATTAGCCGTTCTACTAGTTCAGCTGGCGAATCGGCATTGGGTAACTTAATTGCCGATGGCATGCGCGCGAATACCGGAACGAAATTCGCCTTTATGAATTCAGGCGGAATCCGTGATGATATCAAAAAGTCAGGTCCGATTACTTGGGGCGATCTTTTTGCCATTCAGCCGTTTGGTAACGATATTGTTACGATGAAATTATCGGGTGACCAAGTAAGAATCTTACTCAACCAACAATGGGCTGATTCTGGTTCGAAGATTATGCAGATTTCCGGATTGAAATATACTTGGACAAGTAAATTACCGATTGGAAAAAGAGTGTTAGATATCTATCTTCCAGATGGTACGGAAATTGACCCTAAAGGCGAGTATACGGTCACTGTCAATAACTTTATGGCAGATGGCGGAGACGGCTTTACCATCCTTAAAGAAGGTAAAGAAAGAGTAACCGGGACAACTGATTTTAAAGCATTGTTTAATTATGTTAAAGCTCAATCGGCTATTAAACCAATAGCCCCAGTTATTGAGGGAAGAATTTTAAGAGATGTTGTAAAAACCCCAACTGTTCAGGTGTCGCAATTTGATCCGGTTTTACGCGGACAAACAAGTCCAGGGGCTAAGATTGTTGTCTCCATTGGCGAGAAGAAATTCGACGAAGTCACAGCTGATGCTTCAGGTAAATTTGAAGTTGAAATTGGTAAACAAGCTGTCGGTACAGAGATCACTTTAGACATTACAGATACTCTTGGTAATAAAGGTACGTTCAAAGTGGCGGTAGCAGCACCTGCAGCACCGGTCGTAAATCCAGTAACTGATGTGGATGTTGTGGTCACCGGAACTTCCGAAGCAGGAGCAAAAGTAGCGGCGAAAGCAGGCGATAAAGAACTGGGTACTGCGGTTGCTGATGCAGAAGGTAAATTTGCCATCACTATCGCGAAGCAAGCAGCCGGAACCATTATTACGGTAACAGCTACAGACACGACTGGAAACGTGAGTATCGCAACAGAAGTAACCGTCAGCGATGCAACAGCACCAGCAGCACCGCAAGTAAATGGTGTTACGGATGCGGACGAGGTCCTTACAGGTACAGCTGAAGCAGGCTCAACAGTGACAGCAAAGGTTGATGGAAAGGAAATCGGCAAAGCGACTGCAGATGCAGAAGGCAAGTTTGAAATCAAAATTGCTAAGCAACAAGCAGGCGTGAAAATTTCCGTAACGGCGACAGATGCGGCAGGAAATACAAGTGCGGCAACTGAAGTAACCGTAAGTGCGAAAGTGGTTGAGCAGCCAGCTAAACAAGGTTGGAAATTAGAAAACGGTAAATGGTATTTCTATGACAATGATGTGGCCACAACAGGCTGGTTAAAAGACAAAGAGAAGTGGTACTACCTAGGTGCCGATGGAGCCATGGTAACGAAAGCGTGGGTTCAAACCGGAGCGAAATGGTACTACTTAGGTGCCGATGGAGCGATGGTAACGAAAGCGTGGGTTCAAACCGGAGCAAAATGGTACTACCTAGGTACTGATGGAGCGATGGTAACGAAAGCGTGGGTTCAATCGGGAGCGAAATGGTACTACTTAGGTGCCGATGGAGCGATGGTAACGAAAGCGTGGGTTCAATCGGGAGCGAAATGGTATTACCTAGGTGCTGATGGAGCCATGGTAACAAAAGCCTGGGTTTTATCCGGCGGAAAATGGTATTTCCTTGGCAGTGACGGGAAAATGCTCGAAAATGAATGGCTGCTTGATAAAAATAAATGGTACTACTTAGGTAAAAATGGTGCCATGGCTGCCACTTCATGGGTCCTATCAGGCGGCAACTGGTATTTCATGGACAACAATGGCGTCATGAAAACTGGCTGGGTATTGACAGGTGGAAAATGGTACTATCTCTACACAAATGGAAAAATGGCAGCGAACACGGTTGTTCAAGGTTATAAACTTGGAGCAGACGGAGCATGGATTAAATAGTAGCGTAATTTGAAAGATTCATTGAGTAATGGCCTTTTCTCGTTATGAAAGCGAGAGAGGGCTTTTTTGTCGTCAAGGATATGGATGTGGGGACAGGCATCTTGTCCCATTTTATTTAGGTCCACTGTCGTGCCTTTTTTTTACGAACGGTCGCGATAAACCTTGGTACGACTGAACGCCATCACATTTCGAGAAGATTGATAGGTTATTTTGGTAGCGGGTAATAAAATAACCGAAAATATCGGGGTTAAGTTAGATCCGCACTCCCAACTCAAAAAAACCAGCCCCTCTAAAAAGGGACTGGTTCAAAATCACTCGAATGTATCCTCCTCTAAATAGTCTCCTCAGACAATCCAGAACTGCCCGGTCTTTGGTTCATATTCGATAAGCCATTTTTCAAATTCAACGCTCTGATTATTGCTTTTTCCAATTCGGCACTTAAAACGCCCCGCTAAGCTAAAATTTAAAGCGGTAAAGTATGAAAGTAAGGCAGAGAGCAATGGCTCTTTGCCTTTTTCTTTTAATAAATAGTGTACTATTAAAAGAATTACTAGATTAATTTAATGTCTATTCAAACTATTCAATTAAATATCTAGGAAAATATTGTATTGCACCCTATAATAGTAACGATTGAGATTTATAATGGAGGGGGATTAAGAAGTTAATAATTATCGGACTTTTATTGAATCGAGAGGGAGTAATCGAATTGAAGAAAAAGAAACAATTTCACGTACGTTTATTTAATATGGTTGCAGCATTCCTTATGGTATTTTCATTACTATCACCAGGACTTGCGAATGCTAAATCAATTAAGGCATCATACCGTTATGTAAATGATCCCCAAACTGCATCAAAGGCAAAGATAAGTAATCGTTTGCTAGATAATTTTAAAAAAGAGGACAAAGTTACCTTTTTAATTAAATTAAAAGAAAAAGCAGATACAGCAAATGCTATAAAACGTACAAAAGCGATTGCGAAGAAAGAAAAACTCACTGCGAATAAAGAAAAGTTTATCCAACGCTCGGCCGTTGTCTCTGAATTAAAAGCGACTGCACAGGTAGAACAACAAAACGTATTAAAATATCTGAAACAAGAAGTACATAAAGGGAATGTCGAATCGTTTAATTCCTATTTTATCGTCAATGGTATGGCTGTTACGGCAACGAAAGAGGTGGCAGAAAAGATAGCAACCTTTTCTGAAGTTGAAAAAGTATTACCGAACGAAACAAGACAATTATTTGTTTCAACAACTAAAGAGGAAAGTCCTGATTCAAATCTAGCAAATGTCGAGTGGAACGTTGAGCGAGTTGGAGCCCCAGCGTTATGGGGAAAAGGAATCGACGGTACAGGTGTAGTTGTTGCAAGTATTGATTCCGGTGTTCAATGGGATCACCCCGCATTAAAGGAAAAGTATCGCGGCTATAATGCAGCAACGGGCGAAGTTGATCACGACTTCAATTGGTTCGATGCCACTGCTGGACGAACGATTCCATATGATGATTTAGCACATGGAACACATGTGACTGGGACAATGGTCGGTAGTGAACCAGACGGATCAAACAAAATTGGAGTAGCACCGGGTGCCAAATGGATTGCGGTTAAGGCATTCTCAGAAACTAGCGGCAGTGATGCGAATTTGCTGGCGGCTGCAGAGTGGATTTTAGCACCAAGAGATTCAAAGGGGAATACGCGGGTTGACTTGGCACCAGATATTGTTAACAACTCCTGGGGTGGTGGACCGGGTCTTGATGAATGGTATCGAGATGTAGTACGAGAATGGAGAAATGCCGGGATATTTCCTACATTTGCAGCAGGAAACACAGGCATGACGAATATTGGCGGTCCTGGATCTGTCGCAAATCCTGCAAACTATCCCGAAGCCTTTGCGGTCGGAGCAACTAATAAAAATGATATAGTGGGCGATTTCTCATTACGCGGACCATCACCATATGGTGAAATAAAGCCAGATATATCAGCACCTGGAGCGAATATTCGTTCCTCGGTACCTCGTAATGATTATGATGGTGGTTGGGATGGCACATCGATGGCGGCCCCTGCTGTATCAGGAATTGTCGCGCTATTATATGGAGTGGATGCAAGTTTATCAGTTGATGAAATTGAAAAAATTTTACTAGAAACAGCAACGCCTTTAACGGATAAGGAATATCCAGAGTCACCAAATAATGGGTATGGCTATGGATTGGTTAATGCTTACAATGCTGTATCTTCTATTAGAGAAGGTCTAGGGACTTTGGAAGGAAAAGTCGTTCAAACGCTTGCGGATTCTGAACTGCCGATTAGAGGAAAAGTAAGTGCTCTTGAAAGCAAACAGTACGTCAACACAAGTCCTGATAACGGCTCATATAAATTTCCACATGCTGTCGGAAAATATACCGTTCAAGCTGAAGCATATGGATATCAATCTAAACAACAATCAGTAACGTTTGAAAAAGATAAAGCTATACACGCCGATTTCACCTTGAACGAAATCCCAAAAGGAACTGTAAGTGGCGTCATTACCGATAAAATATCAGGGGAAGTTGTTGAGGGTGTGACATTACTCCTGATTGAAGATGCCAATATTGCACCTGCTGCAACGGATAAGGACGGTAAATATACCATTACAGCTTACGAAGGTAGTTATACATTGAGAGCAATGAGAAGCGGCTATCACAGTCAAGATATTACTATTACAGTTAGCGGCGATAGCCGAGCAGTTGATATTGTTCTTGATCCTTTTTACACGTATTCGGGTGGCGAAATTGGCTATGACAATGGAATTGTTGATAATGGCAGTATGTATTTTGGCGGTGGAGTTGGATGGGCAGTAAAAATGTCATTGCCAGAGAATAAGAAATCAGCGATTGTCACAGATGGAGTGTTTCACTTCAAGAAAAGTAAATACTCAGACACGTTTGGAACAGAATTTAATGTGGAAGTATGGGATGCTTCTGGCCGCGAGGGATTACCGGGTAAAAAACTTGCTGGACCGATAGCTGCCGAAGCCATATTGGATGATTGGACAGTAGTTGATTTAACTGATTACAATATCAAGGTTGATGGAGATTTTTATATGGTGTATGTCCAAACGCTGAATTATCCAGATGCACTGGCTTTAGCAACCGATGATGGTAATCCCTATACAGAGCGAAGCTATCAATATCTTGATGGTGAATTTTATCCAGCATTTGTTGAAGACGGAAATTATATGATCCGTGCACGTGTAAGTTATGAAGTGGAAAAGCCCTTCATTACTTCGCCAAAACAGGATGAAGTATTCAAAGATGAAAACATCATGGTAGAAGGAACTGCCTCACCGACAACTACGATTAAGTTGATGAATAATAATGAAGAGGTAGGTATTGCAAAAGTTGGCGATGAAGGCAAATTTTCAATCCCAATGAAAATTACAGACGGTGAAAATAGTTTAATAGCGGTCTCCATGTTAAATGGTAAGGTGACGGGAAAATCGGATCCTGTTATTGTTTCACTAATATCCGATAAACCTGTCATTAAAGATCTTAAACCGGCCATTGACCAATCTATGTTCCCTGGTGAGAAGCTGGAAATCTCCTTCCAAAGTAATGTAATCGGTGGAGAAGCAAACTTTGAAGTGAAACTACCTACGCAAAAGATGACGCAATCCTCTGCTAAAAATAAAATGGAAGAGGTAGAGCCGGGAGTTTATAAGGGTGTTTGGACAGTTCCGGATGTAAAGATTCAAGATGCCATTATTGAAGTGGAACTAACAGATACCACTGGAAAAAGAGTTACACAAGAAGCACAAGGTAAACTAACGATTAAGCAAACTGAAGTGCCAGTCGAAGAAGTGAAAACGGGCTGGAAAGCTGAGGATGGCAATTGGTACTACTATGACAGTAAAGGCAGCAAAGTAACAGGATGGGAAAAAGTTGATGCCAAATGGTACAATTTCAACAAGAGCGGTGCCATGCAAACGGGCTGGCTAAAAGACGGAGCAAAGTGGTACTACTTAGGTAAGAGCGGTGCCATGCAAACGGGCTGGCTAAAAGACGGAGCAAAGTGGTACTACTTAGGTAAGAGCGGTGCCATGCAAACGGGCTGGCTGAAAGACGGAGCGAAATGGTACTACCTCGATAAGAGCGGTGCCATGCAAACGGGCTGGCTGAAAGACGGAGCGAAATGGTACTACCTCGATAAGAGCGGTGCCATGCAAACGGGCTGGCTAAAAGACGGAGCGAAATGGTACTACCTTGATAAGAACGGAGCAATGCAAACGGGCTGGCTAAGAGACGGAGCGAAATGGTACTACCTTGATAAGAACGGAGCAATGCAAACAGGCTGGCTGAAAGACGGAGCAAAGTGGTACTACCTTGAAAAGAGCGGAGCCATGCAAACAGGCTGGCTGAAAGACGGAGCAAAGTGGTACTACCTTGAAAAGAGCGGAGCCATGCAAACAGGCTGGCAAACGATTTCCGGAAAACGTAACTTCTTCAATAGTAGCGGGGCATGGGTAAAATAATCCAGAAGATGGGACGGGGGCACCTCGTCCCATTTTATTTCTCCCTCTCAGACTTTCTCTTGCAGATTAGAATGCTAGATTTGTTGATGATACACATTTTCTGTTCGATTGTGCCCGTTCACTCAATTTTTTCGAAGTTACGGTCGCAGTTTGAGCCAATTACGACTAAAAAGGTGTATCTAAATCCTCTACTCGGCCGTTTGAGTGGATTTTGAGCTTCAACGTCGAAGTAGAACCTTTCTACTTGGACATTTGAGCGGATTTTGGGTCTAAACATCGAAATAGAGCCCGTCTACTTGGACGATTGAGTGGATTTTGGGTCCAAACATCGAAGTAGAGCCCGTCTACTTGGACGATTGAGTGGATTTTGGGCCCAAACATCGAAGTAGAGCCCGTCTACTTGGATATTTCAGTAGATTTTAAGTCAAAACATTGAAGTAAAGTCCGCTTACTATGATGTTCCCCCGAATTTCCCCAAAAATATCTCCTTAAACCTTTGCTGCGTCGCATTTTCCGCCGATTGCGATCTTCCACATGATTTTCATGGAATTTGAGCCAAAAAGTTGAGGTAGAACCCATCTACTTAAACGTTTTTGTGGAATTTGAGCCAAAAAGTTGAGGTAGAACCCTTCTACTTCAACGTTTCCATGGATTTTGAGTAATAAAGTTGAAGTAGAACTTCTCTACTTAAAGGTTTCCATGGATTTCGAGGCATAAAGTTGAAGTAGAATCCTTCTCCGTCGCATTATCACTTTAATATCAATCAGACATTCATCCTATCAATATTCTAATATAAAAAAACATCCACTCGATTTTTTGTAACCTCCCGAGTGGATGTTTAATATTATTTCACATATCTCCGTGCACCAGCATATTCTTTCCCAAATCCGGAAGCTTCAATATCATCGATGCGAACGTGGGTTGAGGAGTTAGGCGAGTGGAGCATTTTACCATCACCTATATAGACGCCTACATGGTGAACGCTTCCTTTTCCCTCATTGTAGGCGAAGAAAAGCAGGTCGCCCGGTTGAAGGTCTTTTCTATCAACTGGTGTGCCGTATTTGGCTTGCACAGAGGAATCTCTTGGAATCAAAATACCATTTGCTTGATAGATTGTGTAAGTAAATCCAGAACAATCAAACCCGAATCCTGATGTGCCAGCCCATAAATACGGGAGATTCAAGAATTTTTTTCCGGTATTAACGATATCTTCTCCGGTTGGGGCAGGAATATCTGCTTCGGTTTTATAGACGGTGACATCTGCTTTTTTCAGCCATTTCTTACCGTGACTTGGCGTAGCGACTAATACTTCGTTTTCAAATTCTTGCATAACCGGCAGCCGGGTATTGAAACTAAGCTCAAGGAATTCGCTTTTTGCGTGTTTGTCCTCATATAACCAAGCTGTTGGCGAAGTAACTAAGGCAAACGGGCGGTGCAGCTGATTTTCATAGCTTTTTTCCTTCGTTAATTGGGCTGCTGGCATCCAGCCTGGATAGCCTACATCACTTTTAGGAGTAAATTGATTGTGGACCGCAACCTTCACCCAATCTCCTTGGCTTTCGAGGACGGTCACTTTGGATCCATATAGGGCTTGTGTTTCCAGCTTCCCGACAAGGCCGAGTTTATCTTGATACGTCATGCTCGTCGTCCATTTTCTTAAATCAGCCGGATTAGTGGCAGAAGGGGTGTCGACTTCTCTTGAAATATTTGGTTTTGTCCATACCGTTGCCACGGAAACATCAATATAGTACGTATCGTTGTCGTTTCCCTTGCCGGCATCGTCTATGTCTTTTGCCATTGCCCAGCTTGCTGATAAAAAGAACATACCTGCTAAAAGTAATACAAATACAAATCGTTTTCTCCAAAACACTGTAACTATCATCCTCTCTTTTATTGTTTTAATAGGAAAGAAAAACTTTCCTCTAATACCTTTGCCTCGCTCTAAGAGGGAAACACTTAATGAGGTAAAAAAGATGTAGATAACTTTTGTGTTTTTCAAATGAAGTGTTTAAATAAATCATAGTGGTAAGCGCTTCCAATAACAACGGTCGGATTTACCTATTTTTGGAACAGGTGCCTCGTCCCAATTACCTAAAAGTGGAGGGAGAATTGTTTCCGTTTCGGGATTACCAAATGCTCGTTTTGCTGAAGATAGTTCAGTGGGATAAGTGTCTGATAATCCTTTAAACCAAATATTTGGGGAATTGAAATGGTAAAAACACCATATAAAACTATGAAAGGAGGAATGTTAAAAAATGCAGACAATGAACAAATATTACCGTGCGAATGCGAGTATGGTTTACATTATGACTAATAATGAAGCAATGAATCAAATCATTGCCTTTCACAGGGACATGAATGGAATGCTCACCTTTGTGGGTTCCTACCCAACTTATGGTAGAGGTACTGGTACAAAGGAAGTCTCCACGGCAACTGCAAACGATGGTGTCGATCCCCTTGCGTCACAAGGAGCCCTAACTTTGTCCCGTGATGGACGTTTCCTTCTTGCGGTGAACGCAGGAGACAATAGTATCAGCAGTTTCATCATTACTGACAGCGGTGCACCCGTTCTCGTGGATGTGAAGCCATCGGGGGGTGCTCAGCCCAATAGCGTAGATGTGTTTGGTAATCTTGTCTATGTTGCCAATGTAGGTAATCCGGCAAACAATTTTGCATCCAACATCACGGGCTTTCGCATAGATGATAACGGACGCCTTACTTCTATTGCTGGGTCCTCCCGCTCTCTCAGCACTTTCAATGCTCAGCCCGCTCAAGTTCTCTTCACTCGTGATGGTAGTAAAATCCTTGTATCCGAGCTTACTTCAAACCATCTTAGTGTATTCCATGTAAATCAAAATGGTACGGTTACAGAGCCAATTGTTAATGATTCTTATGGTCAAGGACCATTGGGTGCTTATTTTCTGTCCTCTGGAATCCTTTTAGTTACTGAAGCCGATTCAAATGCCCTGTCATCCTATTCAATGAGCAACGACGGGATTCTTCATGTGATTAGCGGCTCAGTCCCAAATGGATATAAGACCGCTTGCTGGGTTGTAACAACGCGGGATGAACGTTTTGCCTACGTTACCAACACCTTAAGTGGCACCATCTCCACCTACCGAATCGATCCCAATGGAGCACTGTCAGTGGTAAGGCATATTACGAGTACACCATCAGGTACAGCTCCTGGGCTGCCGATGGATGTGGGAGTGAGTAAAGATGGACGGTATTTTTACACTCTAAACGGAAATCAGGGTACAGTCTCCGTATTTTCCATTCAAGATGATGGAAGTCTAGTTAGATTGCAGGTTGCTGCTTGGACTAACTTTCCTTACCTCGGATCGCAAGGGTTAGCTATTCTTTGATTTTTTCAACGTTACTGTATTTATCTTTATTTACACGAATATTAATTTAATGGGAAAGGTTTCATGAAAACCCGACGGTTAGGAGGGATTGACTTGGACGTAATTGGAAAAAGCGTCATTCGTAAAGACGCTTGGGATAAAGTGACAGGAGACGCGAAATACACAGATGATTACCATTCAGTTGGGATGCTTTCTTGTACAAAGGTCATCAGTCCCTATGGACACGCTACGATCACTTCGATTGACAAGACAGAAGCCCTAAAAATACCAGGAGTTAGGGCGATTATCACAGGAGAACATTATCCACTTATAGGTGAGGCCATTCGCGACCGCCCGCCAATTGCTGTTGGTAAGGTCCGTTACCACGGAGAACCAGTTGCATTAGTTGTTGCTGATACACCTTCACAAGCTAAGAAAGCAGCTAACTTGGTTAAGGTCAATTATGAATTGTTACCTGTAGTAAATTCACCTACACAGGCATTCCAAAAGAATGCTCCCCTCGTCCATGAGAGGTTAGGCGAATATAAAAAGGAGGAAGATTCACACCCGGTTCCGGGAACAAACATTGCAACGCTTACCAAAATTCGCAAGGGGGATATGGAAAAAGGATGGTCTGAGAGTGAGGTAACAGTAGAAGCAAGCTTTTCCTTTTCCCCCTCAGATCATGCCGCAATGGAAACAAGATGTTCAACTTGTGAGATTTCACGAGATGGAACAATCAATATAATGACCGCATCTCAGGCGCCTTATATGGTCAAAACACTGATATCTGATTACTTTGGTGAAGATATAGGTAAAATTGTTGTTCGCACGCCGTTTGTTGGAGGAGGCTACGGTGGAAAAGCACCTGTTCAGCTTGAAGTATTTGCATACTTAGCATCGAAGGCTGTTGGTGGCCGACCCGTAAAGGTTTTTAATACGCGTGAAGAGGATATCATTACATCTCCATGTCATATTGGTTTAGATGCTACAGTAAAAATTGGGGCTGACCGTCACGGGAAAATTAAAGTTATGGAACTCCTTTATTTGTGGGATGGGGGTGCTTATTCGGATAAAGCCATTGATGTAACGAGATCTGGAGCGGTCGATTGCACAGGACCCTACAATGTGGAGAATGTATGGTGTGATTCATACTGTATGTATACCAATCATCCGTATGCCACCCCATACAGAGGATTTTCTCATTCGGAGCTTTCTTTTGTGATCGAAAGAACACTGGACCTACTTTCACAAAAACTGAAGATGGATCCACTTCAACTTAGGTTTTTAAATGCCATTAGGCCAGGAAATACATCACCGACAAGGGTTCTTTTTAATAAAAGCAATTTAGGTGACTTACCACATTGTATTGAGAAAGTAAGACATTTAATCAAGTGGGACGAAGGGCCGATTAAACAGATAAATGAACGTTATGTAAGAGTAAAAGGCGTAAGCTGCAGCTGGAAAACGTCCACGATTGATGCCAACGCTCCCTCAGGTGTTATTTTAACATTTAATCGGGACGGTAGTATCAATTTAATGTCAGGCGTAATCGAAATTGGAACTGGCACTAAGACTGTGCTTGCTCAAATTCTCGCTGAGAGACTTAAAATGGATGTCGATAAAATTCATGTCAGAATGGAAGTTGATACCCAGACCATGCCAGAACATTGGAAGACCGTTGCCAGCAGGGGAACATTTATGGCAGGCAGGGCCACCTTAAATGCCGCAGAGGATGTGATTAACCAATTAAAAGAAGTGGCCTCATGTGTGCTGAGAGCACCGAAAGAAGATTTAGAAGTGGCAAATAGTCGGGTGTTTTTAAGGGATGATCCATCCATTGGCCTCCATTTTAAAGATATTGGTTATGGGTATAAGTATCCAAATGGTAACGCAATTGGTGGTCAAATCATTGGCAGAGGGAAATATATTTTACGTCACATAACGTATTTGGATCCCGAAACTGGAGCTGGGAAGCCTGGTCCGGAGTGGTCTGTTGCGGCTTATGGAGTAGAGGTAGAATTTGATCGTAAAGATTATACTTATCGACTGGTTAATGCTGCTGCGGTGGTGGATGCTGGCAGGGTGATGAATGAAAAAACAGCATTAGGTCAGGTTATGGGGGCAATGAGTATGGGGCTGGCATTCGCTGGGAGAGAAACATTTTATTTTGATGATTTAGGGAGGGTTTTGAATCCGCAGCTTCGGACCTATCGCCCGCTCCGCTATGGAGAGAATCCTAATTACTTGGTTGGTTTTGTTGAAAATCCACAAATTGATGGTCCATACGGAGCTCGTGGAATAGGAGAACTAGGGCTAATGGGAATGCCTGGGGCCCTCGGGAATGCATTGTCCGTGGCTGCTGGTGTTTCGCTTCATAATCTGCCCTTAATTCCGGAATTGATTTGGAAAGCAAAGGAGAAGCAATAAAGAAAACATAAATAACCTAGTCAATCCTGAGGAACCAACTAGGCAATATCCATTTCGATTTAAAAATTTTCCACAAAAGGTGGAAATGTACTTATACACTAAAAACTATTGTGTTAGTCCTTCGTCAGTAGCAATTGGTTGAATCTCATTCGTACTACCCTTTTTATTTTTCTCATTAGTACCGTTTTGTTCCTCGAGTTGATGAAGCTGGTTTTTTACTGCTTGAGAATTTATCATATTACTCTGAGTGTCTTTATTCATTTGTCTAGTACCTCCTTTGATATTAAGATGGTTCCTGATTATGATGAGTAGATCAATTAAGATTTATGCAAAATTTGAATTTAATTTTAAGTACATGGAGTCAAAGGAGTATGAAAACAGGTAGAGGGATAATCGGTTATTAAAACATGGTGGAAATAAATAAATTTTATACAAAAAAACGTCATTTTAATCGTAAAAATGACGTTTTTTAATCTTCTTATCACTTTTTCATTTCAATCTCAATTCTCTTTGCCATCTTTCATTAAGCGGAGAGGAACAGCTTCACGAGAACCGCTGTGTCGTCAGGATTCTCTTCTGGGAAGAAGTGGCCACCCTTTATCGCCTGCCCTTGCACTTTCGGAGCCCATTGCCGCCATATGCCGAGCGGACCGCCGTCTTTTGCATAGTAAGTGTCAAGCCAACCGCCCTCCGCCCACAGGTGCAGCATCGGACACTCAATTTTTTTCGACGCTTCTTTGTCCGCGCGGTCGTGTTCGACATCGATCGTCGCTGCAGCTCGATATTCCTCGCAGATACCATGCACGCGGGCCGGATTGTAATAGGTTGAAACGTACTCTTGCAAGACTTCGCGGCCGAAGGAACCTTCGCCGAAGGGGTTATGGAAGACGGCCTCGGGAGCACCGAGTAGATAACTCTCTGGCAGCGGTGGTTTCTGCGACAGTAAACTCCAGGGCCAGTAGGTTTGAGCAAAGCGCGCATCTGCCCGTTTCCACGCTTCTAAAATCGGAATGACGTCAAACACGGCCAGACGCTCCACATTCTTCGGATGATCCAAGGCCATACGGTAGCTGACGCGTCCCCCGCGGTCGTGACCGATCACTATGAAGGTCGGAAAGCCAAGTTTGCTCATCACCTCAACCAATTCCTTCGCCATCGCGCGCTTTGAATAAGGAAAGTGATCATGGCTGGAGGCGGGTATCCCGCTGTGGCCGTAGGCGCGCAAGTCTACGCAAATCACAGTATGATTTTCCGCAAGCTTCGGCGCGAGGAATCGCCACATCAGGCTTGTGCGCGGGAAGCCGTGCACCAATAGAATTGCCGGTCCTTGTCCATAACGGCGCACGAAAATTGTGTTTCCCGAGACCTCGACAAGAAAACTGTTAAACATCCTTTTACCCTCCATTTCACTTTGTTATACCGTTGAATATATTCGGTTAACTTCGCCAATTTGCATGACCCAACAACGATAATTTGATTTAGGAGGCTAAAAGGATACAGGGGTAGGCTTGGATATTTCCCGTTATAGGGCTAAAGGCTGTAAGTATAATCTAATCCTTTTTGTTTTATAATTACTTATTATTTTTCTAGCAAAAGGCTGAGCATCATCGTCAGCGTTTTGCTATTTAATTTATTTTTTGACTTATTAGCCTTAAAAAGAGGCTACATCAGGATCAGCAGTATGAGATTGTTTTGGGAATAGGAATCCTGTGGTGTAAGGTGATGATTGTCCTTTTAATCGAAAAGCTTTTTCAATTTCAACTGCAGCACGACGTGCATCTTCTACGGTTCGCTTGCCAGTCACAATGTCGTTCATCAAGTTTAATGCCATAAAATTCGCCGCTTCTTGATCGCATTTAGCCGTAGCTTCACCAGCCGTTCGGTCTGGATATAAACTACCATCAAACTGTGCTAATTCATCAAAAAATTGAACAGGAACTTTATAATCAATGGTTTGTTCTAAATAATCAAGATGGGGAGTCGGTGTGTTATGAGGGACAGTATCAAGATGCACAATCGTCCGCTTCCAAGGACCATTATTATACCAGATGATTCTTCTTGAACTTGCTTCATCAGGTAAACCATATTTATTGATTAGCAAATAAACTGTATTTTTGGGTTCTCCAGTCCATCTCTCCAAAAAATTTGATCTAAAATTGGATGAATACTGGGATGTTGACGGTAATAACCGCTAAATCCATAATCCATTTAAAATCCCTCCTGCCATATTTTATTCTGACCATTTGTCCATCGTTACAGTGGGCAGCTTGGCAAGCACAAACAAGATTGTGTGTAAGTGTACTTATACAAGCGGGTGTATTTCTTGAATAAGGGATGCACCTGTTTTTTATCAATAAGCACTTTTTGAAGCCCAAGTCATACACTATGAAAAAGAATTTTCCCTATGTAATCCCATAAAAGAGGAGTGTAGGTATGGAAAAACGATCCATTAGTCAAATGGGTGGGAATGTGCCTCAACCTATCCGAAGTGATGGAGCAGGAGGGATTGATTCCGGACCTCGTAATATTATGCGTGATCTTCAAAATCCGAATATGCTAGTCCCACCTATTACGGATGCGGGCTTGCTCCCAAACTTGAAATTCTCATTCTCAGATACTTCAATGAAATTAGATCACGGAGGATGGTCCCGCGAGATTACGGTGAGGGAACTTCCTATAGCCACCACCCTTGCAGGAGTAAATATGAGTTTAACTGCCGGCGGAGTACGTGAACTCCATTGGCATAAACAAGCAGAATGGTCGTATATGCTGCTAGGCCGGGCACGTGTAACTTCGGTTGACCAACAAGGACGAAATTTTATTGCCGACATCGGACCGGGAGATATTTGGTACTTCCCCCCAGGTATTCCTCATTCGATCCAAGGGTTGGAACATTGTGAATTTCTGCTCGTCTTCGATGACGGGAACTTTTCCGATCTTTCCACCTTATCCATCTCCGATTGGTTTGCACATACTCCCAAAGATGTTCTGTCTGCAAATTTCGGAGTACCAGAGAGTGCTTTTAACTCTATCCCTTCTGAACAGGTATATATTTATCAGGTAGAGGTACCAGGTTCACTAGAAAGTCAGGAAGTCCAGTCACCCTACGGAGATGTTCCTTTAACCTTCAAGCACGAGCTATTGAAACAAACACCAATTAAAACGCCTGGTGGTAGTGTACGAATTGTGGACTCTTCAAACTTTCCAATTTCGAAAACAGTTGCAGCAGCACTCGTTGAGATTGAACCGGGTGCAATGAGAGAACTTCATTGGCATCCCAATAACGACGAATGGCAGTATTACCTTACTGGACAAGGGCGAATGACTGTATTTACTGGGAATGGTACAGCTCGTACATTTGACTATAGAGCAGGTGATGTCGGATATGTACCCTTTGCTACTGGACACTATATTCAAAACACCGGTACCGAAACGTTATGGTTTTTAGAAATGTTCAAAAGCAATCGCTTTGAAGACGTGTCACTAAATCAATGGATGGCACTGACTCCTAAAGATTTAGTTAGGAGCAACTTAAATGTTGGAACAGAATTAATTGATTCTCTACGGAAGGAGAAATGGCCTGTTGTGAAATATCCCGGGTATTCCTACTACCCAAAAAACAGGTAGATAAGAGGAGATTTGCTCACCCATAGAGTTGTGGAGGTGGTTACTATGTACAAGACAATTTATCCTGGGGGGTTACTTGAAGATCCAGCTGCCAGAATTGGTGGCTTCTTTGTTCATGTCCTTGTTAAGAGAAAAATTAATTAGTAGATTTTTACTAGATATTTAAGGTGTAATCCATCAAAATGAATATAATGAAAATAATTAGGAAGAGGAGAATTTGTTCATGAATGATGTAATAAAACGAAATAATGTACGGGTGATGGGACAGGGAGAGCAAACAATTATATTTGCGCATGGATTTGGTTGTGATCAGAGCATGTGGCAATATATCGCTCCTAAATTTGCTGAGAGATATAGAATTATATTATTTGACTATACAGGGTCAGGAAATTCAGATATCACGGCATACCAATCTGAAAAATATAGCACACTTCAAGGGTATATGCAGGATGTCTTGGATATTATTGAAGAAATGGGTCTTCAACATATACTATTCATTGGCCATTCTATTAGTTCGATGATTGGGATGCTTGCTGCAATTGAGCGTCCGGATTACTTTGATAAATTAATTATGATTGGGCCTTCGCCTTGTTATTTAAATGACACAGACGGGTATGTTGGCGGCTTTGAACAAAGTGATATTACCGAATTACTTGCTTTGATGGAAATGAATTTTGCAGGTTGGGCAAGCTATATGGCGCCATTTGCTATGGACCAATCGAAGGATCCCAAGCTAACGCAAGAATTAGAGAATAGCTTTGTCTCAACGGACCCGCGTATAGCAAGGGAGTTCGCGGAGGTAACATTCTTTTCGGATTATCGCGCGAGCATACCATCAGTGAAGGTACCTACACTTATTATTCAATGCTCGAATGATAGCATTGTTCCAATAGAAGTAGGAGAATATTTACATAAGCATTTACAAAATAGTACGCTTCAAATCATAGATGCAAGAGGGCATTATCCACATATTAGTCAGCCAGTAGAAACAACTAAGATTATTATAGATTATCTAATGAATTAATGAATAAAAGGGAGATTAGTTATGGATGAACGATTAATAGAGGCAGCTTGTGGGTTTATATCGATTGACCATAATGGATCTATTATCGAGGTTAATAATACCTTTCTTGAATGGATGGGCTTCAAGCAAGAGAATTTAGTAGGAAAGCATTTTGAATCGTTATTGACGACAGGGAATAAGCTGATTTTTCATTCTTATTTTTATCCGAATATTAATTTGCATGGGCATGTAGAAGAGCTATTCATTAATTTAAAAAATCACACTGGTGAATCCGTTCCATATTTGATGAATGCTAGACGATTTGGGCAGGATGGTCTAGAAATGATTGACTGTATATTGGTTAAAATGAAGAAGCGGATTGATTATGAGTTAGAATTACGGTCGACTAAGAACCAAATGGAAGAGGCCTATTTAGAAAAAAATCTAGCCCTTGAAAAGCTTGAACAAATCTATCTTGAAATTGAAAAGAAACAGATTGAACTAATGGAAATTAATTCAGGATTAGTAGAAATATCGAATACCGATAAGCTCACAGGCATTCCGAACAGAAGACTCTTCCAAGAAAAGCTAGAAGAGCAGATTGAATTGTACCATAAAGGAGAAAAAACATTCTCTCTACTAATTATTGATATTGATCATTTCAAAAAAGTAAATGATACATATGGCCATCAAATTGGCGATATTGTACTTGTGAAATTAGCAAACATCCTAAAGACTCAGGTGCGGCCCGAAGATATAGCTGCACGGTTGGGCGGTGAAGAATTTGTCATCATTCTTCCGCATACTGATGTGGGTGAGGCATTATTGATGGCTCAGAAGGTTAATCAAGAGGTTGAACTAGCTGAATGGAAAGAAACAGGCAGCTTAACAGTGAGTGTTGGGGCAGCGACATTTACTGCTAAGGATTCAGAAGCATCTATCTTGAAAAACGCAGATCAAGCTCTCTACGCTTCCAAGGAAAATGGTCGAAATCGCGCCACACATTTTAGCGAGTTATCATAATAAATGCGTGCCAAGAGCGGAGACCCCCGCTTAGCTAAAGTTTTAAGCAGTAAAGTATGAAAGCAAGGCGAAGAGCAAAGGCTCCTCGCCTTTTTTGTATAGAGAATAACTGAGTGGATTTTATGTAAATTCGAATTATTCGAATAAATAACTAGGGAAATATTGTTTTTTTTCTATAATCGTAACTATTGAGATTTAAACTAGAGAGGGAGGAAGCGAATTGAAGAGAAAGAGACAATTTCAAATGAAATGGTACTACCTCAACAAGAGCGGCGCGATGCAAACAGGCTGGATTACAATTTCCGGTAAACGATACTTCTTCAATAGTAGTGGAGTGTGGGTGAAATAATCCCGGAATAGTTTAACTGAATGATGAAAGGGAGACTACAATTGTGATGTTGTTGTCTCCCTTTTTACGTATATTGGTCAGACCTGTATTTGGAGACGAAATGCAAAACTAATCGACGGTTAATTTCGGATGATCTCGTTGGATTTCATAAGGAAAAATTACTAAAGCCAGGCATATGGCCTGGCTTTTCTAAGATATGCGCTTGGGGGCGCCTAGAATGTTATTTTACCCAAACCCCGCCTGAGTTGAAGTAATACTTCTTTCCGTTAATGGTTTGCCAGCCAATTTTCATTGCCCCGCTTTGGTCTAGGAAATACCACTGATTGTTAAGCTTCAGCCATCCGGTTTTCATTGCTCCGCTCTGGTCAAGGTAATACCATTGACCGCTAAGCTTTAGCCATCCGGTTTGCATTACTCCATTTCCATTAAAGTAATACCATTTTCCTCCGGACTTAAGCCAGGCTGTTTGCATTTGGCCGTTTTCCTTTAGGAAATACCACTTGGAATTGGATTGCAGCCATCCGGTTTTCATTGAACCATTTGAGTTAAAATAATACCACTTTCCGTTAATCAAGAACCAGTTGGTTTTCATAATATTGCCATCAAAGAAATAGCTTTTCCCATTTATGGTTTGCCAGCCATCCTGCAGGAAACCATTTTCATCCAAGTAATACCATTGGCCGCGTATGTTTAGCCAGCCTGTGAAAACATAAGTCCTTTCCGTTTTTATATAGCTCAAGTAGCCTGAAGATTCTGCTTTAATTTTTACGACAGCTGGGGTAGTTCGAAAATATGATTCTGCTCCAGCATCCGCCTTCAAATACATGGTGTTATTTTCTACTAGCAGACTAAGGAATAGGGATGTATCCAACGTTAATTTGTATTCTGATGGATCTAAAATTACCTTTTCCCCATTCCACTTTGTGGCTTGTACTTGCAACGGAATCAATAGATCCTTTGTGCTGAACGAATGAACATTCGGTAAAATGTCAATCGCGGAAAAACCTTGTCCCATCATGCTTTGGTAGTTTGTTAGTGTCGCCCCAGAGCTGTTAGGAGTTAACAGCCAGTTGCCATCGTCGCTTAAAGTAAAAGGGCTTCCATGGGTAAGCGGCATCATATATTTGCAAATGGATGTACTTAGGTCGTAAATATAGATTCCATTAACAGTACTAACAAGTAGGTCTTTTCCGTTTGGATGCAATTTAATTTTTAAAAAATTTACACTCCTGTTCCAAACCAACCCAGTAAAGGTTTTTGTGGTCATGTCCAGGACACTCAATTCATGAGGTTTCGCAATATATAATTTTTTGCCATCGGGACTAAGTTCCATAGACTGTACTTCTAAATAGTTTCCGAAATATTCCGGATCGATAGTATAAAGTTCTTTGCCGGAAGCAGCATCGATAAATTCATAAGGATAGTCCTGCTGGTGGCCTAGGATTAAGATTTTCCCGTCCTTATCAAATGTCATATTGGGATAATCGGGAACCGTCTTTGTGAACAGCTTTGTCCCAGTTTGCAATTGATATACGGAGATGGTAGCTGGAGTGCTGTTGTAATTGGTAACCGCCATGAGCGTATCATTCCGATCAAAGACAATTCGCTCTCCTCGGTCCGAAAGCGTGTAAATAATTTTTTTATCAATGGTGGAAGCGACAATGGTCTCCGCGCTATAGTAACCGGCTGATACTAGATATTTTCCTTTGGGACTCAAAAGAAAGTCTTGATTTGAATGGGGACGGGGTAAGGAAAATTCATCGGTCGTCCCTGTAGTTCTATCATAGACGGTGAAATTTGTGGTGTTCTTCTTGTCGCCAAAGGCCTCGTATTTTTGCATATAAATCTTTTTTCCGTCACTGGTCATATTGGCACTGTCCCCAGAAAAGGTATATTGCTCGACATTGTCTATTCCTGCGGCCTCCATTTGCTGAGCATATACCAACATTAATAGGCTGCATAAAAATACCGTTAAGCTGATTTTTTTCATTGATCTCTTCCTTTCACACTACTGTTATACCTCTACACTAATAGAATCGCAAGAATAGTAGAAGCAAGGTGATGCTTCCATAAAAATATTATTAATGGCAGACAGCAGTTTTTACATTATTAAATGTAGCTTATCTCTTTCTATTTTGGTAGAAGATATTTATGGGAATTCGTGGGACATTGGGAAGGGACGAAGGGACGGTTCTCTGTTGTCATGAAGCAGAAGAACCGTCCCCACGCTTCCCTCCATTTGTATGTGCAAACGCTATCACCCCAATACTTGTAAAGTTGCTAGAGTCATTGTATAATTTTTCGGGGTACTAAATATTGTGTCGAAAGGTGGATGATTTGTGTTGAAAAAAGGAAAAGTTTTTCTGAATGCTATTTTAATAGCTTTTCTTGTTGCTGCCTCAGTACAAGGCTTATTTCCTGCTGGAGTAAAAGCAGATAGTGAAGCTGGTACAGGGAACACAGCAAAGTTACGTATCTTGGAAACTACGGATCTTCATTCTAATGTTATGCCGTATGATTATTATCAAGGTACAGACCAAGGAATTAAATATGGTTTGGCAAAGACTGCAACACTGATCAAGGCGGCTCGAGAAGAAGAAGGAGTTAAAAACTCAATGCTTTTTGATGCGGGTGATTCCATCCAAGGGAATCCTTTGGCAACGTATGCTGCCAAAAACCTGAAGAAAGGTGAAGTTCATCCATTATTTAAAGCAATGAACACCCTTGACTACGATGCAGCGATTGTCGGGAACCATGAGTTCAACTATGGTTTGGATTATCTGGATCGTGTCTTAAAAGATGTTAACTTCAAAGTGATAAACGCGAACGTTTATCGTGCTGACAATGGAGAGAACTATTTTACTCCATATGAAATTATTGATAAAACCATTGTCGATGATGCTGGCAATGAATCGACGATTAAGGTTGGAGTCATCGGTTTTGTTCCACCACAAATCTTGAATTGGGACAAGTTCCATCTGGATGGAAAAGTAACAGTTGAGGGGATTACGGAAACAGCAAGAAAATTCATCCCTAAAATGAAAGAAGCTGGGGCGGATATTATTGTCGCGATTGCTCACTCCGGCTGTGACATTCAGGAAGAAGATGATCAAGAAGCCGAGAACGCGGTTTATGAATTAACGAAGGTTCCTGAAATCGATGTCATGCTGTTTGGGCATGCACACACAACATTCCCAGGGGCAAGTGGCTTTAACAATAAACCGGAAATTGATAATAAAACAGGACATATTCATGGCGTTCCTGCCGTTGAAGCAGGAAAATGGGGCGACAATTTAGGCGTCGTGGATTTAAAACTTGTTAAAGATGAAACGGGCAAATGGACTGTCGATAAGAAAGCTTCTAATTCAGCGAATCGTCCAGTTTCCGTGGATACTCCATTGGATCAAGAGATTGTTGATGGAGTAAAAGACATGCACGAGGCAACGATTAAGTATGTGAATGAAAAAATCGGCGAAACGAAGCAGCCTTTGTTCAGCTTTTTCTCAAGGGCAGTAGACGATGCCAGTTTACACCTTGTGAACCTGGCGCAAATCGATTATGCAAACAAATGGATTCCATTAAATAAACCGGAATTAAAGGGAATTCCAGTTGTTTCGGCAATGGCTCCTTTTAAAAATAATACAAATGTCGCTGTCGGAGATCTTTCAATTAAAAGTGCAACAGATTTGTACAACTTTGACAATACGATTAAAGCGGTAAAAATGACCGGGGCTCAAGTGAGAGAGTGGCTTGAATTTTCGGCTTCATCTTTTAAACAGATCGATCCAACTAATGAGGAACAACAAAATTTACTTGATAACTCTTTCCCAGGCTACTTATATGATGTAATTGATGGTGTTAAATATCAAGTGGATGTTACCCAGCCTAGAAGATATGACTGGAACAAGGGTGTCCTTGAGAATGCGGCTTCACACAGAATCATTAATTTTAAGATGATGGATGGTTCGCCGATTAAGGATGATCAAGAGTTTATCGTTGTGACCAATAACTACCGTGCAGGCGGCGGCGGGAAGTTCCCGGGCTTAGTTGATGGAACGGCTGAGCTAGTGCTTGATTCTACTGATGAAATCCGTGATATTTTGATGGATTATATCAGAGAAAGAGGAGTCATTAACATGACGCCGGACAACAACTGGTCGATTGCACCGGTTGACGGAAATGTAACCATGACATTTACAGCTTCTGCGGTTGCAAAACAATATCTGGACTTAGTGCCAAACATTAAAGCTCTTGGTGAAGAAAACGGCGGCAGCCAAACCTATCAATTAGTCCCAAGTGCCAATGAAGAACAACCGGAACCGGTTAAAGAAGGTTGGCAATTCGAAGACGGCCATTGGTATTTCTATGAAGATGGCGCGGCACAAACTGGTTGGTTAAAAGATAAAGTAAACTGGTATTACCTTGGTTCTGATGGGAAAATGCTAGAGAATGCCTGGGTATTGTACAAAAATACTTGGTACTACTTGGGGAAATCAGGCAAAATGCTAGAAAATGGCTGGGTACAGGACAAAAATGTCTGGTACTACTTAGGTAAAGACGGCAAAATGCTAGAAAATGCCTGGGTATTGTACAAAAATACCTGGTACTACTTAGGTAAATCAGGCAAAATGCTTGAAAATGTCTGGGTGCAGGACAAAAATGTCTGGTACTACTTAGAAAAATCAGGAAAAATGCTTGAAAATGGCTGGGTAAAGGACAAAAATGTCTGGTACTACTTAGGCAAATCAGGCAAAATGCTAGAAAATGGCTGGGTACAGGACAAAAATGCCTGGTACTACTTAGGAAAATCAGGCAAAATGCTAGAAAATGGCTGGGTACAGGACAAAAATGCCTGGTACTACCTAGGCAAATCAGGCAAAATGCTTGAAAACAGCTGGGTGCAGTACAAAAACAAATGGTACTATCTTAAAAAAGATGGAACCATGGCAGTAAACACAACCGTCCAAGGATACAAGCTCGGAGCAGACGGAGCATGGATTAAATAAGAAAACAAAGGCCAATTCCCAACGTTAACACGGGAATTGGCCTTTTTGTTCAGTATCGTTGCTTTGTCGAAAAATGAATGTCAGCAAAATAAGCAGGTTTTTTTAATAAATTTTTTATATGTCTTTTTTCATAAACAAACCTAAGATGTAAAAATAGAGTTAGATAAGGTCAATTTAATGGTATAAATAATAAATTATAAACTGTTATGATGAAAGAGTTAGCTGATAGTTTTCTGAATTTTCCTTATAAAAAGGGGGTTAAATATGTAGCAGTTTTTTATACTTCATTAGAATTTCATATCAAGGATTTAAACACCTCTTTTTTACAACAACCCCAGAAAAAACACATCTTCTAACGGCAATATCTTAAAATGAGCCGCCGTAAGCGAAACGATTCATTGCGTTTAATATCTCTAGTGAAGGGAATGAAAAATTATAAAAGTGGAAAGTAAAAGCAGAAAAAAATTAAAAAAGATGATTGGATATTTATCTGTCGCTTCCATGCTAATTGGGTCAGGTGCCTTTATAGGGAATAAAGAAACCAAAGCTGAGGTAATCACAAAAACAATTACAATTGATGGAAACAATGTCGATCAATATAACCGATTTAAAGGCTTTGGAACAGTAACAGCGAATAATACATCCCGGCTGATGTTAGATTATAAGGAAGAGCATCCAAAAGAGTATTGGGAAATAATGAATAAGCTGTTTAACAAAGAAACAGGGGGTGGGCTGGCACACGTTAAAGTAGAGTTAGGTGCGGATGTTAATTCATCTTCAGGAACAGAGCCTGCAACCATGCGTTATGCAGATGAACTAGCAAATGTGCTGAGAGGGGCAGGATTCCAATTTGCCGCTGATGCCAAATCAATTAACCCAGATATCACAGTCGAAATTTTGCGCTGGGGTGAACCGCGTTGGTCATGGAATGGGGCTGCAACAAATAAATATGAGAACCGCTACCAATGGTATAAGCAGACAATCGATGCTGTTTATGCTGAATATGGTTTTAAACTAGATTATGTTGGAATCTCTCAAAATGAAAGAGCACAAAATAATGGTAAAAATGAAGTTGAATGGCTAAAATATTTTACTTCAAAAATCAAACAAGAGCCCAATTACGATGCAGACTACAAAGATATTAAACTCGTTGCTGCAGATGGCTACCGTGATACATCAACAATTAGTCGTACACTACTGGATAATCCAGATTTGATTGATGAAATTGATATAATCAGTTCCCATTATGGTCTGACTGGTTCAAACGAAATGACTCAATTGCAAAAGAAATTAATTGCTGAAGGCAAACAGCCAAAAGAAAATTGGGTGTCTGAGGGAATTGCCCCAATGATCAATGCCCGTTTTCGTGAAAATATGGAGCCAAATTATAAAGGGCTTGGAGGAAAAGCAGGGATTATCGATGTAACTTCCCGAATTATTTCAGCGTATTCATGGACAGGAGCAGGAAGCAATCCACTTAATGCGGTTTCTTTTGATTTTCAACCTTCAGTTGCAGCCTTTTATGAAGGTGCTGCTTATAATCCGAAACACTTGATTAGTGCGTATGACCCATGGTCTGGTTTTTATGAAGCAGATGGCGGTTTACAAGGTGTTCGTCATGTTATGAATTTTGTCGGATATGATAATCGCGCCACACCTGAAAATGAGCGCTGGATGTATGTAAAGGATGCAACATTTAGTGATGGAGCTTTCTTTGATGGCGGTGTAGATGTCGATACTAGTACACATAATTATTTAACGTTAAAAGATCCAGAAACGGATGATTATTCAACGGTTTTTGCAAATAATACAAAAGAGACACGTAAATATAAAATCAAAACAAAAAATCTTAATGGAAAAGAGAAAGCACCTGTGTATGTTTGGGAAACACGGGGGGCAGACGAAGGACAAAATGTTGATGCTAACTGGTTTAAAAATATCAACAAAATCACCCCAAAAGATGGTGAATATGAAGTAGAAGTGAAACCTTATTCAATCGTGACCATTTCAACATTAGATAAGAAATCTGAAATTGAAGGCTTCGAATATCAATCACAACCAGTTGATCTATCGAAAGACACTATCCTGCCATTACCATATACGGATGATTTCGAATACAAAAAGTATCCACTCGATGGCAAAGGCAGAGATTATGTTGACCGCCGAGGAGGGACACCACGTTATACTACTGACCAAACCGCCGCTTTCGAGGTGGTTAAAAAAGCAACTAAACCCCTAACTAGTGGAAGTGCAGCACGAACTGATTTGAAAATCCCGGATGCCAAAACCCACGGTAACATGCTGCAACAGAAAATCACACCAGACGTCATTGGTGCCGATTGGGCAGTTTGGGGCGGGAAAGATGGATCAGCATCAAGCAGTAACCCAAATACTACGATCGGTGATCATCGCTGGGCAAATTATAAAGCTTCTTATGACTTTTTACTTGATACTCATACACCTGAAGTAGAAGGCAGAAGTAATTATGCCTTACTCGGTGTGCGGCAAGTGAAAGCTGAGGGAGCAGATTCCTATGCACCATACAATGCACGGGTGTTTTCAGATGGAAAATACGAAATTCTTAAACTCGGTAAAGTTGAAAAAAGTGGAACAATTAAAGGCTTTGATAATAAGGTTTGGCATAATCTGGCATTTGAAGCGAAAGAAAACGTATTTACACTTTATCTTGATGGAAAAGTAATCGATGCTTATACGGACGAAGCTTCAACAGTAATGGCGGGCAGAGTGGCGATAGGCTCTGGTTATTATGAAACCCTTTTCGATAACTTACGTGTCGATCCAATTAAAGGATACACTTATGAATCAGATAAAATTGATAGTGCACAAGGGAAGAAATTTGCAACAGAAGAAGAGGCATTGAAAAATACTAATAGGTTGAATCCTATCGGGTATGTTGGGGAATGGGAATATACACAAGCCGGTTATGCCCATTTTAACCGCACGCTAATGACTGCAAAAACGGATGTTCCAGTTTGGAATGGTGTAACTGTAGGGCACAGAGACATGGCAACAGTCCCAGGAACATTAAATAAAGTATTCTACTCTACAGGCTGGTCATCTAACAGCGCAAATGCCTGGGCATCAGTTGGAGGTTTCTTTGAAGTTCATTTTAAGGGCACTGAAATCAGACTATTTGGTGAAACAAATCCGTCTAATGGAAAAGGCGATGTTTATTTAGATGGAGAGTTAGTAGGTGAAGCGAATTATGTAAATAATAGTAGTATTACACAGATGGTCTGGTCTGCAGGGGATCTTGAGGACAAGGAACACACGCTTCGGGTAGTTGCAAAAGAAAAATATATTAGCTTTACCAAAGCCGAAATCGAAACGACTGACCCAGTTTTAGCAGTCAAGGGATTAGGAGCTAATGATATTGTTAAAATAAAAGATGATGAATCACTGATGGGGAATGAAGAAAATACCGTTTATGCATTTAGAAAAAATAATCTCTGGGGATCAAATGATACGAATGCCTGGGCAAATTTTGATGATGACCCCTATATTTTGATTAACTTTACGGGTTCAGGTATTGATTATCTGGCTGGAACTGGAGAAAAGTCACTTTATCATTTTGAGCTTGATGGTAAAGATATGGGCAGCTTTGCTGTCAATTCTACCACCGGCATAAGGTATTCAGTAAGAGGGCTGGAAGGAAAACCGCATACCCTAAAGGTTTCTCTTAACGGCAATGAAAGAAAAGACACCTTTATGGATTATCGCGGTGTCAATATCTACAGTACTCCTAAAGTAAATGACCCTAACAGCAGCATGATTTTCGCATTTAAAGGCTCAGGCTTCAATTTATTTGGAGCGACTCCAGATGCATTAATTGACGTGTATATCGATAATCAATTAATTGACGAGAATTTTAGAATCTATTCTAGGGGAGACAGACAGACATCTTACACTATTCGCGGACTTGAAAATTCCAAGCACACTGCTAAAGTTGTTATCAAAGGCGGGACTTTTGTTTTGGATGGTATTGATATCATTACCGGCACAAATAAAGTGGAAGTAAATAAAGAAAAACTGCAGCAATTGTACAATGCAAATGTAAATAAAGAACAAAAAAATTACACTAAGGAAAGTTGGAAGGTTTTCCATAAGGCACTATTAGATGCAAAAGCAGTATTAAAAAATCCAAAAAGTACACTTGAAAAAGTTGTTGCAGCCCAAACATCTTTACAAGCAGCCGTAAAAGGATTAACGCTGAACGAATAAAGCGCATTAGAAAGCAATATTGTTGGCAGCTATCTGTTTTCAAATTGAGAGCAGATAGCTTTTTTCATACCAATTTGCCCGATTTGAATCACAGCATGTTTTGTTTTTAATGCCATTCATCCACTATTTTTTACAATAGGTAAAGAAAACCTCTAAAGTAGTCAAAAAAGTGTTGATACAAATTCATTCCTCTCTATTATAATAGGTCGAAAAGTGAGCTAAAGTAAAAAAAGGGGGTCATGTATAAATGGAGCATACTGGATGGATGGGAAAAACATTTAGTTTATGTCAATGGATTACACGATTGGCTTATATTAATCTCTTATGGATCATCTTTATGTTGCTTGGATTGTTCGTCTTCGGGGCTGCACCTTCTACCGCATCCATGTTCTCGATTCTTCGCAAATGGGTGCAGGGGGAATCCAATTTCCCTATTTTCACTACCTTTTGGGAAACGTACAAAAAAGAGTTTAGAAATGCTAATTTACTAGGTTTATTCCTCCTTGTAGTTAGCGTAATCTTGTATATAGATTGGCGATTGATCAGCTCCGTACACGGTATATTAAATCCAATTTTAACAGGATGTTTAATTGGGGTCGCCTTCCTATTTATGGTCGTTATGGTATTTGTTTTCCCAGTTTTTGTACATTACAAATTTAGTAATCTTCAGTATATAAAAACTGCCTTTCTAATTGGAATCTCCCATCCGTTATATACAATGACGATGTTACTTTCAGTATTCTTTGCTCTATTTATTAGTTTCTTCTTCACAGGTGTAGGAATCCTCTTTTTTGGAAGCGGTTTAGGCTTCGCCCTTATGTATATCTCTAACATGGTATTTAGTAAAATGAATCAGCAAATGACTGGGCAGAAATTATAACCCGATGGACCCTAATTTAATAGAATGTCAAAATAGTCTTATAACAGGTAAATTAATTGATATCTGTGTTAAAAACGATTTTGTTAAAATTTAGTTGTAAGGGTTTTCAATAAATAAATAGGGGGAAAGTTAATGAGAAACAAATTATGGACTCTTTTACTCTTTACCATCATTTTGACGGTAATAATGGCAGGCTGTTCGGAAAAAAGCAACAATGAAAAGGCATCCTCAAACGAGAAAAAAGATGAAAAGGTTACACTTAAATTTCTTACCCATGGAAATGAAACTTCCTACAACTGGACAAATACTATCCCTGCGTTTGAGGAGAAATATCCAAACATTAAAATTGATGTGGTAGTTCTCAGTGAAAAAGGAGATACGCAGGAAGCTATCCAAAAACTTGATTTGGCTGCTGCTTCAGGAGAACAAATGGATATTCTCATGTTCAGCGATCCTGCAATGTACGCACAGCGTGTAGGCATGGGAATGGCTGCACCTATTGATGAGTTTATTAAAAAAGATGGCTACAAAGTTACAGAAGAATACAAGGTAGATACCCAAATTGATGGGAAATATTATGCACTTCCAGGTAAATTCAATCCATGGTATGTCCTCTTAAATAAAGACCATATACAAGCAGCTGGTCTTGAGGTTCCGAAAGATTGGACATGGGATGAATTCATGGAATATGCAAAAAAGATGACAAAAGACGGTCATTATGGGACGTACTTCCACGGTCCGCAAAATGGTGGTTGGATGGAGTTTATGAAGCTTGCTCTTGCAAGTGAGCCAGATAATACGGAATTTATTAAAGCTGATGGAAAATCTAATCTTGATAATCCACTTTTCAAGAAAACACTTGAAATGCGATTAAAAATGGAGAAAGATGATAAATCAGCAGTCCCGTATACAGATATCCTGTCGCAAAAACTACATTACCGCAATCAGTTCTTTAATCAGGATTCAAGCTCTATTCTGATTGGAAGCTGGATGAATACGGAGCTTGGAGGAACAGATCAGTTCCCATTAAACTTTAATGTAGCGGTTGCACCATATCCGAAAAATGAAAAAAGCGATAAGGGCGGCTATACGCCAGTAACAACTGACTATATGTCCGTGGCAGCAAATTCGAAGTATAAAAAAGAAGCCTATACCTTCATCCGCTGGTACACGACAGAAGGACAAATTGTTCAAGGGAAAAGTATTCCATCATGGAGTAAAGTATCGGAAAACGACTTATCTGGAATCGTTGATAAGATTTTGAGTGGAACGAATAATCCGGAAAAAGTGGATAAAGAATCATTACTAAATGTCTTGAAAAATGCCAAATCGTCCAAAATTATTTCGCCTGTTTCCTATCAGTCTGAAATCTATAAAGTAATCAATGAAGAATACGAAAAACTAATCTTTGGAAAACAGGATGTTGATAAGACGATCAAAGTTTCGCAAGAAAGAGTTCAAGAAATTATCGACAATAACAAATAACAGATAGATAATAGTGGGGAGGGGTTGTAATTTATTACAGCCCCATCCTGTCATTAAGGGGAAAGACTTATGCTAAAAAGGCAACGTAGACTGGCACCACGTTCTTTTCGGTTTAAAGTCATATTTATTTCAATCATTTGTCTGGTTATACCTGCAACAATTACGCTATTTGTCTACAACTATTTAACAAAAGATACTTTAAGGGAACAGGCAATGTCCAATGCAAATAGAGAGCTGACCATTGCCAATGAATATGTGGAGAAGCGCCTAGAGGATATGCTATACATAGCAAACTTTATTCAACTGGACGCCGAGATGAATACGAGTTTAAAAGCGATAGCAAAGAACCCTTTGGAACAAGACCCGGAACAAGCTTATCAGAGGTTTCTTGATGAAACTAAAATAAACAAAACAATCAATAATATCACTTTGGTGGGGGAAAAGTCTTATGTTACGATTCTTTTGAAAAATGGTAAATCCTTTACCAATTACCCTTTTTCGGAATTGAATCCCATCAAATTAAATGATGAAGACTGGTTTAACCAATTGAAACAGTTAAATGGTTATGAATCGGTATGGATTAGCAGTCAGCCAACCGTGTTTATGTCAGTGAAAAAAGATAGTCCCTATCAAATATCCGTCGCTAGAACATTAAGGGATGAGAATGTAAAGATTTACGGTTATGTAATCGTAACAATCCCGGAAAGAAAGATCAATCAAATATTTGAAAGCATTCAGGGTCATGAGCAAATGGTACTATTAGATGCCTCTAATCATATCATTTCGCACAAGGATGATTCGAAAATTGGGGGATTATTCCAATATAGTGACCAGCTTAAAGAAGAAAATTCCTCAAATATTTTTCATTTTTCAAGTAAGGACTATGTGATTGCGGAACATAAAATTTCCTTCAATGGCTGGAAGCTGGTATCGCTCGTTACATATAAACAGGCAACGAATAAAATTAACAAAATATTCAATAAGGTCTTCGTGGTTCAGGCTGTCTCTTTCACTATTTTTCTAGTTATCATGGCTTATTTATTGAGAGCGATTACAAAACCGATTGCCCGTTTAGGAAATGTTGCAGAGGCAGTCCAAAAAGGGAATTTAAAGATCCGATCCCGTTTACGAACCATGGACGAGATTGGACATTTCTCCTTATCATTTGATCAAATGCTCGATCGTATTAATGAGATGATTGAGGAAATTACAGAGTCACAGGAGAGAAAAAGAATGGCTGAACTGGCCATGCTGCAGGCGCAAATCAATCCCCATTTCCTTTTTAATGTTCTTAATTCAATCCGAATGAAGGTTCTTGTCAAAGGAGATAAAGAAAGTGCGGATATGATTAGCTCTTTGTCTAAACTTTTACGGATGACAATTGATAGGGATAAAGAAACAATTGTCCTTCGTGATGAAATACAAATTGTATTAGACTATGTATTTATCATGAATATGAGGCAAAAGGAAAAGGTGGAACTAGAAATATCCGTGCAGGAAGAAGCGAATTTAATTAGAATACCAAGGTTTATTCTCCAGCCCATTATTGAAAATTCCATCATCCATGGTCTCAACCAAAAGGCTGGAACTATTTTTGTGAACACAGAAACGATAGAAAATATGTTTATTATTGTCATTGAAGATAATGGTCAGGGAATGGACCAGGAGGAATTAAGCCATTTAAGAAAGAAGATTGCGGATTTTAATCCTATCCATAACGCCATAAAACAAAAAAATAAAGGTTTTTCGTCAATGGGTTTGTCCAATGTCTATGAACGTATGTTAATCACGTTTGGCAAAGAATTCAAAATGGAAATAAAAAGTGAAGTAGGAAAGGGAACTCAAGTGATTCTGTCTATTCCAAAAGAAGGCGGGAATTCTAATGTACAAGGTAATGCTAGTTGATGACGATTATCCAGTAATAGAATTGTTAGCTAAAACAATAACGTGGGAAGATTTGGGGTTAACTCTTCAAAGTACGCACGAAAATGGTGCTAGCGCCTATGAAAAAGCACTGGATGAGGTACCTGATATATTAATTACCGACATCGGTATGCCAAAAATGAATGGAATTGAACTGACGAAGCGAGTGAAAGAGTTAAATCCGAACTTACAAGTAGTGATTTTGTCATGTCATTCTGAATTTGAATTTGCGCAACAAGCATTAAAACTTCATGTACAGGATTATGTTGTTAAGGACACCTTTGACCCAGAGGATTTATGTAATCTGGTCAGGAAATTGAAGGAAAACCTGGATTCACAACAAAATGAAATAGTAAAACAACGCCGAATTCAGCATATGTTGGAAAGAAATAGAGAGAGTGTAAAAGAAAGATTTATTCGAAATACTCTCTATCAGAAACATACAAATGAAAAAGAATGGCTATCTGAAGCCAAATTACTTGGAATCGATCTGGATCATTATGGATACGTTGCAGTATTGGGGATGGTACATGATTTCTCTTCTTTAAAATCCTATTTCCTTTCCGAGGAATTAGTGGGGTTTGCCATAAACAATATTATAACAGAGATGATTGAAGAATCTAGATCGTCTGCGGTCCACTTTTTTCTGGGAGCGAAAGAATTAATCGTGTTCTTTCCATATTCAGACGCATTAAAAATTGGATCTATGTACGAAGCTTCTGTTGGTATGAAAAAAATGCAAAAAGCGTTAAACAAATATCTTCATATTGATTTATCTTTTATGGTTGGGGAAGGCTGTAAACAGCTGCTGGATATAAAGCAGGAAGTGTCTCATTTAGTAAATGGAAAATATCAAAGTTTTTATATGGAGCCGGGCAGCATTCAAAAAAGTAGTGTTGTTCAACCCTTTAGTGATGATCTGTTTTCGAAATATGATGAAGCTGCGGCAGACTTCAGGGGGCTTATTTTGTCAAAGGACGAAAGGGAAATTACTCCGTTTGTTGAAAAATGGGTTTCATTTATCGGTGAAAAAAGATATTCTCCAGAAATTGTGAAGGAATGGATTCTAAAATTGTTATTGGACCTTAAGGTAAAATTAAAGGCGCTTCAGTTTTTTCATGCTAATCATCCGGTTGAATGTCTGACAAATGAGATTTCAAGCATCGACTTTTTATGTGATTTAAAAACATGGCTAATTAACTATTTTAACTCATTAGTATCTCTCTCAAAAAATGTATACAATCAAACAAAGCGAAAGGAAATCCTTGATACTTTCAGGTATGTTTCTATGAATCTCGAAAAAAAAATCAGCCTGGAAGAAGTGGCGGGCAATCTATTCTTAAACCAAAGCTACTTTAGCAGATTGTTTAAGAAAGAGGTTGGTGAGACGTTTGTTGAATATGTGACGAAAATGAAAATTTCCAGAGCAAAGGAATTGCTGGAGCAAACAGCAGATCCAGTAGGGAAAATATGTGAACGTCTAGGTTATGATAATCAAAGCTATTTTATCAAGCTGTTTAAAAACTATGTTGGAGTTACTCCAATTGAATATCGGGACGGAAAAGTCTCTGTTGGTTAGTAAGGTAAATTGATATATATTATTTTCACATTAAAGTTCAGATTATTGTGTTCTGAACTTTTTTATATTTTGAGGAGATAAGTCAAAATTGTGTAACGATTCATCAAAATACCGTTAAGGAAGGAAATAACGAGTATTTTATAATGAAAATATACTTAAAAATTTGAGGTGAAAAGGAATGAGTGCCAAAACAGAACTTTCAACACCTGTAAAGGATGTCGAAACTACTAAAAAGAATAGAATCAAAAAGGAAAAAAATGAAAATCTAGTTGGAATGCTGTTTGTTTCTCCTATGCTAATAGGGGTTTCCATTTTAGTATTACTCCCGATTATAGCTACATTCATTTTGAGTTTTGCAGACTGGAGCTTTATTACCGATATCTCACATTTGAAATGGGTAGGTTTGGAAAATTTTAAAAAACTATTTGCAGACCAAGTATTCATTAAATCTCTTATCAATAATGCGATATTTATCTTAACTGTCCCAATCTGTATGATTGCCTCCCTTTTATTGGCCATTGCAATCGACCGAAATGTGTATATGAAAAGCTACTTTAAAGTGGCGTTTTTCATGCCTTATATTTCTAGTATTGTAGCGATAGCCGTTGTATGGCAAGTACTATTCCATCCATCAGCAGGACCGATAAATGAAGTTCTTATGTCAATGGGGATAGAGAATCCGCCTAAGTGGATTGCCGACCCCAAATTTGCGCTTATTTCGATTATGATCATTCAGATCTGGGTATCAATTGGCTTTAATATGATTATTTACATGGCAGGCCTGCAGTCTATTCCGAAAGATTTATATGAAGCAGCAGACATTGATGGTGCCAATGCCTGGGTGAAATTTAGGCATATTACCTTTCCAATGATCTCACCGACTTCTTTCTTCCTATTTATTACTGGAATTATCTCAACATTTAAGGTTTTTGATCTGGTTGCCGTTTTAACAAAAGGCGGGCCAATGAATTCAACCACCATGATGGTATGGCGCCTTTATGAAACCGCTTTCGTCAATTTGAAAATCGGATATGCGTCAGCAATGGCAGTTGTCCTTTTCATCGTTGTATTTGGAATTACCCTGCTCCAATGGATTGGGCAAAAGAAATGGGTTAATTATTAAGGAGGGGTAAAAATGGCTAAAAGCATGGTTATTAGAAAAAGCCTGATTACATTATTTATGCTTGTCTTAAGCATTTTGTTTTTGCTGCCGTTTGTGTGGATGCTTTCCACATCATTTAAAATCGAGGCCGATGTCTTTAAATTCCCGATTCAATGGATTCCCGAAAAATGGAATGCTGTGAACAACTATAATGAAGTATGGTTTGGTAAATATCCATTTTACATTTATTACTGGAATTCCATCAAAGTAACGGTATTAACAACACTTATTTCCGTAACGGTTTCCGCTTTAGCCGCTTACGGATTTTCTAAGGTTAAATTTGCACTAGGGAATTTCCTCTTTATGGTTGTGCTGACGACTTATATGGTACCGCCACAGGCAAGTTTGGTTCCGCAATTCATTTTGTTCCGAAAAATCGGATTGTTTGACAGCCACCTAGGACTCATATTACTCGGGAGCTTTAGTGTTTTAGGTACCTTTATGCTTCGTCAGTTCTTTCTGAGTATCCCTAATGATTTTATCGAAGCAGCAAAGATTGACGGTGCAGGTCACTGGAGGATTTTTTGGTCCATTGCACTGCCAATGGTTAAACCTGCCATTGCTACTTATGGGATCTTGAGATTTATTTGGACCTGGAATGATTATCAGAATCCCCTTATCTTCATCCGTACCGATAAGTTATTAACGATTCCACTGGCCATGCAGAAGTTTACCACAATAAATGGTGAATTCTATTCCTTAATCATGGCTGCAGCGGTATCTGCTATTCTTCCTTTGGTCATCGTCTTTATTATTGGCCAAAAACAAGTAATTGAAGGGATTGCTTTAGGGGGAGTGAAAGGCTAAGGAGGTCGGAATTCATGATAACAGCTAATCTAAGGACTTTCTTACATTCAAATTCGTCCTTATTATTTTCAAGCAAGGAAGAAAAAAACAATTGGTGGAAAAACGTCAGGAACGCCTCTGCCTGCCAACCGTTAATTAATGAAATAAGAGCGGAAGGAAAAAGGCTCCTCCAAGAAGCCGATCAGGAGCTGACCTTTTCGTTATTCAGAATATTCACCGAATCAGGCGAACGCCTTGAATTCGAAAAGATATATTTTGAAAAGCGGAGGCGATTAACTACTTTTACCATATTGGTATTACTTGAACCGGAACGGCATGAGTATGTCATGGCATTGGAAAATACAATATGGTCGATTTGTAATGAGTATTCCTGGTGCTTACCTGCTCATTTGCTGAATAGCCCAGAAACATCAACGGTAAGGAATTATTCACTAATTCAACCCTATCAAGAAGGCTATACGATCGATTTATTTGCTGCAGAAACAGCTTTTGCCTTAAGTGAAATTTTAAAGCTGACGGATGATTATTTGAATCCACTTATTTGTAAGCGCATTTACCAGGAAGTGTATAAACGAATCTTCCATCCGTTTAAGGAAACCCAATTTGAATGGGAGACCCAAACCCATAACTGGGCCGCCGTTTGTGCCGGTTCTATTGGGGCAGCGGCCTTACATTTAATGGATGATGCTAATGAGCTTGCTATTGTGTTAGAACGAGTACTTCCGGCGATGGAATCCTATTTAAAAGGTTTTCATGATGATGGGATCTGTCTCGAAGGGTACGGGTATTGGCAGTATGGATTTGGATTTTATGTCTATTTTGCAGATTTATTAAAAAAGAAAACATCTGGTAAGGTGGATTTGTTTCATTCTAAAAAGGTCCATCAAATTGCACTCTTTCAGCAAAAGTGCTTTTTGAATCGGAACCTTGTGATCAACTTCTCGGATGCCCTCCCTACAGCTTCCGTGTTTTTAGGACTAAGCCATTATTTAAGTAAGCTATACAGTGATTTCGAAGTACCTGAAAGAGCGCTTCGAGCCAAATATACGGATGACCACTGCAGCAGGTGGGCTCACGCTATTCGCAATCTGCTATGGTTCGATGAATTTGCTCATGATCAGCCTTGGGGTCAAGGGGCCACCTACTCGAAGGAATCGGAATGGTTCATTTCAAGATATCAATCAGAATACGGCAGCTTTTCCTTTGCAGCCAAGGGTGGTCACAACGACGAACCCCACAACCATAATGATGTAGGTCATTTTATCCTTCATGGGAATAACGAGGTGTTTTTTAAAGATTTAGGTTCCGGATTATATAGCAAAGATTATTTTAGGGAAAAACGCTATTCGTTTTTATGCAATGGTTCACAAGGGCATTCTGTACCGATTATTAATTACCAATATCAAAGCGAAGGGTCTGCCTTTCATTCCGATATTCGTAATGTTTCTTGTGGTGATGAAGTTGAAACATTCGAACTTGATCTAGCGAACTCTTACGAATCCTCGGTACTAAAAACGTTAATTCGGAAGTTTACTTGGATAAAGAGTGGCCAGCCAAAGCTTATTTTGGAAGATTATTATTCTTGTACGGAAAAACCAATATCTATTGTTGAACGGTTTATCACCCCGGCACTTTCCATAACTGCTGATGAAGAGGGAGTTATTCTTGAAGGTAAACAACGGTTAAAAATTGTTTTCGACCGAAGCCAGCTTGATCTAAAAGTAAACAGTCTTGAGTTTATCAATCACTTTGGGGAACGAGAAGAAAACCTGGCACTTGATTTTACGATTGTGTGCCCAGATAAAGAATGCAATGCCAAGCTAATTTTTCAATTTGAATAGGGATGGTGAAGAGGATGTCAGAACAACAGTGGGTAAATGAGGCATGGGAAAAAGTGATGAAAAAAATCGAAAGAACTAGTAAAAGTATCGGTGCTAATTTTCCGCATGCAAGTGAAAATGGAAAGTATGTACTGGAAGAACCTTACTGGTGGACAGCGGGGTTTTGGCCGGGGCTGTTATGGCAGGTATATCGGGATACAAAAGATGAATCAATCAAACAGCTGGCAGAAGAATGTGAGGAAAAGCTAGATTCTGTCAGGAATGCATTTTATAAGCTTGATCATGATATGGGCTTTATGTGGACCTTAACGAGTGTAGCTCGTTTTAAGTTATTGGGTAGTGAGGATTCGAAACGAAGAGCCCTGATAGCTGCCAATCTATTAATGGGACGTTTTAACGCAAATGGCAGCTTCATTCGGGCATGGAACCCTTGGACAGAAGGAGAAGACAATAGCGGGATAGCCATCATCGACTGCATGATGAATCTATCACTTTTATATTGGGCCTCTGAAGAAACAGGTGACCCTAGATATAAAAGTATTGCCAGAAAACATGCGGATACAGTGGTAAATGAATTTGTTCGCGACGACGGTGCCGTTCATCATATTGTCCGATTTAATCCTGAAAGCGGGGAAAGAGTTGAGGCGATGGGCGGACAAGGGTATGGACCTGATTCTGCATGGTCAAGAGGAAACGCTTGGGCAATTTATGGATTAACCCTCAACTATCATTATACTGGAGAAGTTAAATACTTGGAGGCAGCAAAAAAAGTGGCTCATTTCTTTATTTCTCATCTTCCGGAAGATTTTGTCCCTGATTGGGATTTTCTCCTGCCGAAGGGTGTTGATTTCCCAAGGGATTCATCTGCAGGTGCCATTGCTGCATGCGGGTTACTTCTTCTAGCTGAAAAAGTATCCGTACCGGAATCACCGCTTTATCGGAGAATGGGAGAAAAAATCCTTCAATCCTTATATGAGAATTACACGGATTGGGATAGCATGGAAGAAGGTTTAATATTGCATGGAACAAGTCATTTTCCAGAGCAAAAATATATCGATAATCCTTTAATTTATGGAGATTATTTCTTTGTTGAAGGTCTTGCGAGATTAAAAGGGTATCAGGAATTATTTTGGTAGACTTTTGGTTTCCCAATATAGACATGGTTTTGGAAAACAATGAAGGAGGCCGTGGAGATGTTGAAACTTGATTTACCTATACAAAAGAATCCACTGAAAACAAGAGATGATTTAATCGAGGCAGTGAAGCAAATCCTTAACCCGTTAAAACCACATTACAGCAAGGGAAAGGCGCTTCTTAATCTTGGGAATACAGGAACCAGCTATTCGGACCCAATTGCCGGGATGGAGGGGTTTTCAAGAGTTCTTTGGGGGCTTGTACCATTAATTACGGGCGACGCGGAATCGGAATTATTGGAAATTTGTTTGCAGGGGATTAAGAATGGTACAGACCCCTCTCATGAGGAATATTGGGGAGAAATTACTGACTATGATCAACGGGCGGTAGAAATGGCTGCATTTGGTTATGCTCTTGCTCTTACACCTGAAAAGGTGTGGAAACCGCTTAACGACATTGAAAAAGAGAATTTATTCATATGGCTAAATCAAATTAATCATGTCAAGGTATATGATTGTAATTGGCTGCTCTTCCTTGTGATGGTTAACCTCGGATTTAAGAGAGTGGGATTACCATATGACCGAGAAAAATTGGAAGAAAACTTGGGACGGGTTGATCAGTTTTATTTAGAGGATGGCTGGTATTCGGACGGGATGGATGAACACTGTGACTATTATGTACCGTTTGCGATTCACTTTTACTGCCTGATATATGCTAAATTGCTGGGCAAAGAGGATCCAGTTAGGGCAGACAAGTTTAAAAGAAGAGCCGAAGCATTTGCCAGGGATTTTATTTATTGGTTTGCGGAAGACGGTTCTTCGCTTCCATATGGAAGAAGTCTTACCTACCGATTTGCCCAAAGTGCATTTTGGAGTGCCTTGGTGTATGCCGATGTTCAACCGTTTCCTCTAGGTGTATTAAAGGGCCTTATTCTCAGAAATTTGCGCTGGTGGTTCCAGCAGCCAATCTTTGACCCCAGTGGCCTGTTAACAATCGGTTACCGTTATCAAAATTTAGTTATGGCAGAAAACTATAACTCTCCTGGTTCCCCTTATTGGGCACTAAAGGTATTTTTATTTTTAGCTTTAGATGAAAATCATCCTTTTTGGCAGGCTGAAGAACTGCCGTTTCCGGAAATGAAGACAAAAGTCGTTCAACAGTCGCCGCGATTTATTGTGTGCAGACGGCAGGAAAATGATCATGTAGTGGTTTTTAATGCGGGGTATCAACACACCAATGAACACCCTCATGTGGCGGCGAAATATGAAAAATTTGCTTATTCCAACCTTTTTGGTTTCAGTGCCTCAAAGGCAGAATGGGGCCTTGCACAAGGTGCCTTTGACTCGGTGCTGGCAATCAGTGAGTGTGACAATCTCTATCGGACGAAACGAATGTGCGAGGAATATGAAGTGACCGAACATGTCGTTTATACTAAATGGAAACCTTGGGATGACGTTGTAATTAAAACATGGCTTGTCGCAGGGGCTCCTTGGCATATTCGTATCCATCGTATCGAAACAAATAGACAGATTGATTGTGCAGATGGCGGATTCGCACTTGGACTTGAACATAAAGAATATAAAAATTTAAAGGCGGAAATAATTCAGATCGAGCAAGAAAGTTTGCAAGTTTTCCCATGGGGTGCAAGCGGCATAAAAAACCTAAATGGCTGCGGCAAAGCGGAATTGGTTTACGCGAATGCCAACACGAATATTTTACATCCGCGAACGGTCATCCCTACTATCAAGGCAAGGTTTAAACCAGGTAAACACTGGTTCGTTAATGCTGTATTTGGAGAAGTGGGAAATAAAAAAGTGATTGATCAGTGGGGGAAGGTTCCCAAAGTGGAGTTCACTGACGAGGAGTTCATTGTTTGGCAGGGGATGGAGAAAATCACTTTAGGGGTCAGACACCCGCTCTGCTAAAGTTTAAAGCGAAAAAGTATGAAAGTAAGACGGAGGGGGCAACTCTCTGTCTTTTTTTTGAGTGTCGAAGGGTGGGACAAGGAGCCTGTCCCTATGTATCTATTTGACATTTCTGAACTTTCAGAATAAGCTTTACCTATCGGATAGGTAGACAGCCGGATGGCAGTGAAAAATTAGACCTAGTAGGTGACTGTCTAATGAAAAGTATTAAAAGGGTTTCTATGCATGAAATGATTGCAACGGAAATCAAGAGATTTATAAACGAGCACGACTTAAAAAGAGGAGATAAGCTTCCGTCTGTTGCGGAATTGACAGCGATTCTAGGTGTTAGCCGCTCGAGTATACGTGAAGGTCTGCGCTACCTTGAAGGGTTCGATATCATTGAGGTACAAAACGGAAAAGGAATCTTTGTTAAAGATGGCGATGCCTTAAAAATCGAAGCAAAAATCGATGTCGAGCAGGAAAAGAATTATTTATTGCATATTAGCGAACTTAGGAGAGCACTTGAAGGGAAAGCAGTCGAGCTAGCCGCAGTAAGGGCAGCGGATGAGGAAATTCAAGAAATGGAAAGGCTGCTGGCCGAGGTCATTTCTCTGAAAGATGCTGGGTTTGATTCTTCGAAGGAGGACTGGGAGTTTCACAAAGCCATTTATAAGGCTTCCCATAACCCTTTGTTAGAAAGTGTTGCTGAATCTGTCTCTGACACCTTTAATAAGCTGTGGAGCAAGCCGTTTGGGATTGAGCATATTTTCCAGGATACCTTACCCTTTCATTGCACGATGCTGGATGGTATTAGGCAGCACAACCCGGCTGATGCCTTGCAAGAGTTTAATAAGATAATTGATACCGTTGAACATACTGTTCGAAAAATTTAAGAAAGAAGGTATTAACATGACGAACGATTTGTTTTCAGCTGAGCATATTTGTACACACCTAGGCGATGATTATGGCCGTTTTCATGGGGCGGTTGTTCCTCCTATCTACCAAAACTCGCTGTTTGTCTTTGATAATTTTGACCGGCTCACAGAAGCGATGAAGGACGAGCAAGGCAGTTATTTATATTGGCGCGGGACGAATCCAACCGTTGAAATTGTCGAGAAAAAATTGGCCGCACTGGAAAAAGGCGAGAAATGTAAATTATTCGCCTCCGGGATGGCAGCTATCTCGGCAGCGATTTTAACCTTCCTGCAAGCTGGTGATCATGTGTTAAGCATCAGCAATATTTACGGACCGACGACGAAATTTTTTACCTATGTTGAGAAATTCGGGATCAGCCATACGAATACGCTTCACACGGATCTTGAGGCGATCGAGTCATTGATTCAACCAAATACAAAGGTGATTTATTTAGAAAGCCCAACGACCATGTCCTTTAAGCTTGTCGATTTGAAAGCGATTGCTTCGATTGCCAAGCAGCGCGGAATTAAAACGATTATTGATAACACCTGGGCGACTCCGTTGTTCCAGAATCCAATTACATATGGCATTGATATCGTCGTTCACTCGGTTTCCAAGTATTTAGGGGGACATAGTGATCTTGTCGGCGGAGCCCTGATTACAAGCAATGAAATCATGGATCATCTTTTTTACCATGAATATCAATTACTCGGCGGGGTGATGCCGCCCTATGAGGCGTGGTTATTAATGCGCGGACTGCGCACCCTTCCGCTCCGCATGAGAGCACATCAAGAGAGCGGAATGAAAATGGCGTTATTTTTAGAAAACCATCCTTCTGTAAAAAAAGTTCATTACCCAGGCTTACAAAGTTCACCTGACTATGAACTCGGCAGACAGCAATTAAAGGGCTATGCCGGTTTGATGAGCTTCGAGCTCGTGAAGAATTCGTTCGAGTCAGTACGGCAAGTATTAAACAGTTTAAAACTTTTCCAAATTGGCGTTTCCTGGGGCGGTTTCGAAAGTTTAGCCATCTCCCCAAACTATGGATATAACACCGAACAACTAGTTGCCAGCGGCATCGACCCGGGCTTAATCCGCATATCCGTAGGTTTAGAGAACATCGACGAATTAATAGCAGACATGAACGCAGCGTTGTGAGTGGGACGAGGGGCATGTCCCTGCTTTCGGTATAGGAGGAGTTTATTCCTTTTATATAAAGGTTGTGTTAAAGAACATTGTTGATTTTGAGCACAATGTTGATTGGAGTGGAGGGCGCGAGACTCCTGCGGGAGCAGCGGGACAGGTGAGACCCCGCAGGCACTTTAGCGCCGAGGAGGCTCACCGCCCGCCCCGCGGAAAGCTCGCGCCTGGAACGGAAATCAACATTCACTTTTAACACAGCCTAATAAAAAAAACATGTCAGAGGGGGATTAAAATTTGATGCATCATCTTAAAAATGGATTTCTGCTTTTGGTGTTAATGATGGTATTTATGGGTCTCATCGCAGGCTGCAGCTCAGATGCAGGAACAAAGGAAAAAGACGGAAAAGTCACATTAAGGATGGTTGAGAGTATCACAAGCCCTGCAAGAACAAAGCTGTTAAAGGAAATGTTAAAGAAGTTTGAAGATGAAAATCCAACTATTAAAGTAGAGTTGATTTCCCCGCCTCTAAAGAGTGCAGACGAAAAAATATCCCAAATGCTGATGGCGAAAGAGGATATTGATGTTTTGGAAGTTCGCGAACAAACGGTTAAAAACTTCTCCAATAATAAATTTATTGAGGATCTTTCCCCATATACAAGCAAGTGGGAGAATTGGGATACGTTAACGGAAACGATTAAGCACGGAGCTACTGCTATTGACAATAAACCTTACTATATTCCCTATGGTGTTTATGAAAAAACATTATTCTATCGAAAAGATTGGTTTGAAGCGGCGGGCTTGGAGGTCCCAAAAACGTGGGATGATTTAGTTGCGGCTGCTATTAAACTAACAGACCCTTCCAAAAATCGCTATGGCTATAGTTTCAGGGGTGGTGCGGGTTCGCCGGATTATATCGAATTTATGACCTGGTCCTACTTGGGTAAGCAAATCGCGCAAAAGGATGCTTATTTCACCCAAGATGGAAAAGTGATGTTTGAAACACCTGAAGCGGGAAAAGTCCTCGATACCTTTGTGAAATTGTACAAAGAAGCTTCCCCGCCAGATTCGATTAGCTGGAGCTATCCGGAAATGGTTCAAGGCTTCACCTCCGGCATGACGGCCATGTTGATTCAAGATCCAGAGGTTATTGTTACAGCTGAAGAAAATATGGAAAAAGGAACATGGGCGACAGCTCCACTGCCTAAGGGAACACCATCTGGGGTAGCCCAACAGCCTGCGGGAACAGCTGGCTGGGGAATCGGCGCATTTTCTAAACATAAAGAGGAGGCCTGGAAGCTTGTTGCTTTCCTATCCAGCCCTGAACAAAATTTATTCTTCGCGAAAAATAATTCATTAATTCCGATCCATTTAAGTGCCGGAGATGATCCGTACTTCAAGGAAGGCTATTTTAGTTCCTATATTGAAATGAATGCCAAGCCGGAAGAATTCTTGATTGCGGACCGCCCTGTTGAGTATAAGGGTTATGCTGAATACCGATCATTGGCTGAGAAGGATATCCAGGCCCTGCTGTTAGGTAAGGAATCGAAGGAAGCTGTATTATCCAAATGGACGGATTTTTGGAAAAAGGAAAAAGAAAATAAAAAATAACGTCGATTGGGGGCAGTTCTTTTCTGCTGCCCTCGTTTCTTTTTCTATGGAAAAGGGGCGGAGCGCCGCATAAACTAATCGATATAACCAGTCGTTGTGAAAATATACAATTCGTACTTTGAATAGGTGAAGCCGAGCTCTGCTCACACCGCCTTTATTATGTTGGTGCATTACTCATATAAAATACATTTCCATGCATGGGTTGGAAGTTGAAACTCATGTTAGGTTTTTTGAAAGGAGAATCTATAAACTTGAAAACGCAAACTGAAACCGTTGCAGAACGAGGCTTGCCGTCGTTTCTTATATCTAAACATGGACTTTTTATTTTCCTTTGTTTACTTCCAGCTTTATTACTTGTAACTGTTTTTATCTATTATCCCTTGTTCAAAGGGGTAATCATGGCTTTTCAAAATTATTCATTATTTGACTTAACGAATATTAATTTTATCGGCCTGGAAAACTTCAAAACGGTAATGGCTGAGTCTGGTTTTAAAGAGTCACTGATTAATAGCTTCTACTGGGTGTTTTTTTCATTGATTCCTCAATTTGTGATTGGTTTCATCGTCGCCCTTTTATTAAGGAGGAAGTTTCGCGGCAGAGGGATTTATCAGGCATTCATCTTTTTTCCATGGGCAATGTCCGGTTTTTTAATTGGTTTGATTTGGCGCTGGATGTTAAATGGCCAGAGTGGTGTGATTAACGACTTGTTGCTGAAGCTGCATCTAATTGATTCTGCCATACCGTTCTTATCGGACCCGAACTGGGCGATGGTTTCAGTCATCGTCGCGAATGTTTGGTATGGGATTACCTTCTTTGCGATCATGATTTTAGCTGCCTTGCAATCGATTCCCGATGAATTGTTTGAAGCCGCTAAGATTGACGGGGCCAACTATGTCCAACAGCTTTTCAAGATAACCATTCCTTATATCATGCCAACCCTTATTGTCACGACCCTATTACGGGTTATTTGGATTTTAAACTTCCCAGATTTGATCTATTCGCTAACAAACGGCGGACCTGCTGGTTCAACTCATATTCTTTCGACTTTTATGCTGGAGAAAATTATTTTTGGACAAAACTACGGACAAGCAGCGGCTGTCGGTGTAATTATGATTTTCTTACTGCTGTTCTTTTCTATTTTCTATGTATTGGCTACGAAATTTAATAAGGCGGGTGATTTTTAATGGTGAGACAGATCAACTGGCGATTGCTGTTTAAGGTTATTTTTCTATCCTTATTCCTTGTCTTTACTGTGTTTCCGCTTTACTGGATTTTCATTACTTCCTTAAAACCAGGGAAGGATATGTTTACGTTCCCGATTCACTATTGGCCGGAAACAATTACGTTTGATAATTATATTAATATCTTTAAGATTTCTAGCTTTAATATCTATATTGTAAATAGTTTAATTCTATCGATTGTCGCAGGGTTTTTCTCGCTAATCATTGCGCTCTTAAGCGGATATGTTCTTGCCCGCTTTGAGTTTAAAGGCAAGACACAAGTCATTTTTGCTTTCTTTATTACGCAAATGATTCCCATCTTTATTGGTCTTGCTCCGTTATATTTATTAATGTCTAAGCTGCAGCTGCTCAATAAGTTACCATCGCTTATGCTCATGTATACGGTGATGATGATTCCTTTTTGTACGGTGATAATGAAGGGTTTCTTCGAACGGATTCCTTCTAGTCTTGAAGAAGCGGCGATGATTGATGGATGTTCGCGAATTACCGCTTTATTTAAAGTCATCATCCCCGTTATGCTGCCTGGTATCGCGGCTACCTTTATTTTTGCCTTTGTCCAATGCTGGAACGAATTGTTTCTAGCGATTATGTTCATCGACAAGGAGGAGGCAAAAACGATTCCCGTAGCCATGAATTCCTTTATCACGAAATTTGATATTGATTGGGGCGCCATGTCGGCAGCAACCGTCCTATCCGTCATCCCAACACTCATCCTATTCGCATTCGCCCAGAAATACATCGTAGAAGGAATGACCCAAGGATCTGTTAAGGGGTAGGGACATACACCTTGTCCCGGTTGCTATATTACCTTATGGTAACCATTTCCTATATCCTTCCAAATGCAGAGCTTGGCACGGATGAATTGGTATTGGTTTGCATCCCATCACCCGACCGAGCTATTATCGGAGCTAGGGAAATGGTGGCAGAAGGAATTGCCCAAGTAGTCCCCATTTCCTGAATCATATGGTGTAAAATTAGGAATTGAACCATTAACGTTCATTAATGGAAGGGGATTACGATGACAACAGATTCAATGACAAAGCCATTAATTGAAATTGAACATATTGGCAAGACCTATCAAACAAGAAATGGCGAGGTTCCCGCTGTAAAGGACCTTCATTTCAATGTCCATGATGGGGAGTTTGTTTCCCTTTTAGGCCCAAGCGGTTGCGGCAAGAGTACGTTACTGATGATTATTTCCGGTTTAGTGAAACAAACGCAGGGCAGGGTAAGGGTAAAAGGGGAAGAGGTTAATGAACCCAGAACGGATGTCGGGATTATTTTTCAAAAGCCTTTGCTATTAGAGTGGCGAACCATTCTTGATAATATATTGCTGCAGGCTGAGATCAGAAAATTACCCTTAAACGAGTATCGGGTTAAAGCTAAGGAATTACTGAAATTAGTTGGACTCGAAGGGTTTGAGAATAAATATCCTAACGAACTTTCCGGGGGTATGCAGCAGCGTGTTGCCATATGCAGAGCACTTCTGCATGATCCGCAAATCTTACTAATGGATGAGCCCTTTGGTGCCTTGGACGCGCTAACAAGGGAACGAATGGGGTCTGATATCGAACATCTTTGGATGAAGCATAAAAAAACATGCTTTTTAATCACCCACGATATAGAAGAAGCCGTCATGCTGTCTGACCGAGTATTAATCCTTTCGAATCGACCTTGTGAAGTGAAAAAGGAAATCAAGATAGACTTTCCGCGCCCAAGGCATTGGAGTTTAAGAGAAACGCAAAAGTTCGGAGAATACACGCACCAAATTCGAGATGTCTTCACGGAAATGGGCGTTTTAGCAAGGAATTAAGGCTCCGTTTTTTCGGCTAGCGGGACATGTGGGACAGGAACCCTGTCCCACTCAAACCTGCAAAAGTAAAAAAAGCCTCACATCGAGGCTAATTGGTATAAGCTATTGAATAGAATGTAAAGTCATTTGTTGACCTCTGTTTCCTTCAAGTGTTAGGGTTACGTTTTTCCCTTGGTAGGTAAATAATTCATTTATCATGTTGCCTGTGGCTTTTGCTCCATACGTTTGGCCATCAGGCGTGATGAAACGAAAAGTTCCTTCAGGGTCTATTCCTCCTATTTGTGCCGCTACTATTATTTGATTCGGAGTAGCAGCAGTTGTCGAAGGGATGTTGATAGTTTGGCCAATTTGCAGCTTTGTTGGGTTTACTGTTGGATTTATTGCTTGAATGGCCGAGGCAGAGACCCCTATTGCTTTACCGACTTTTGTAAACGTATCACCGCTCTTGATTATATATACAGATGAACTTACTGGTGTGCTGTTGGCTTTAGTAGGCTCAATTTTTGTATTTACCGGTTCATTATTCGTTAAATATGTCGCACTAACAAACGCTGTTTTGCCGCCCCACTGTATCTGAGCCCAACCATTAGAGGTTGCTGTTACAGAGACACGGTCGTTTAATTTTAACGAACCTAGTATAGCACTGCTCGTAGAGGCAGCTTCTCTAACTCGTAACGATGATGCTGTGACAACCATTGTTTTTGCTTGAGATGCAACTGCTTGGTTTTGTAAAAGATAGGCAGTACTCACAAAACAAACTCGCCCGTTAATCAGAATGCCGGCCCATCCGTTTTCTACGAATGCCACCTTGACAACATCCCCTTTTTTATAGGTTCTAATAATACTACTTGTAGTGGTCGGCTGCGAGCGAACATTTAAAGTCGTGGCGGTAACAGTTCTGTCCTCTACTTTTGGTAAAAGAATTTTTTTACCGTCAATGGAAGACAGCCCGTTGGCTTCTAATATTTCCTGCGCTGTAACCCCATGTTTTGCAGCGATCGTTTCAATTTTTTCACCACTTTTAACCTGATAAGTATATTCTTGAATAAAGGCTGCTGCATCCGCAGTGATTGTATACAAGCCAAGAACAACGGTAAATATACCTGTCACTATAAGTTTTTTGACTAAATTTTTTTGAATCCATTGGTTAACCTGTGAAACATATGTATGCCAATTTGCTCGAATATCATTAATAAATCCTTTAACATCTAGTACATTGCGAATATCAAACTGTATGCTTTTATAATACTCGCGTTTTTCCATCCTGGAAGTGAAAACAGGTACACTTTTTGTTTGCTTTTGGCTTTTTCCATACGTTTCTTTCCTGCTTAATGTTACTTCACCATTTACAACCAATTCTTTTCTCAAATTCACCATTTCTCCATTTCTCTCTTTATTAGTAAGAAAAATAAGACCAACATCCCATGATCTTCCCCCTCTACACCATTCGAAATGCTCAACCGTTTTCTGTCCATGGGACATGGGGACTGGCACATTGTCCCGAACGGTAAATATTCATTTAATTTTTGGTCAATAATGAAATGGTGGTGATTTGATTAAAACTGAAGGATGGATAAAGTGGAAAACTTAATCATTACGATTTCACGGACTTGTGTTTCGTTTTTAATTTTGATGATGGTGTCGTTATGGATTGGAAAACAAGTGAACTCGGGTAATAACCATTACAACTTTGCCTTATCGATTACAATTGGTTCGTTTATTGCCAATATGGGATTTGATACCTATTTAAAATTTATTCCGATGCTGGCAGCGTTCATTGCTCTTATCTCCATGTATTTTCTTAGTTCTCTTATATCTACTCACAGCAGACGTTTTCGCTTGTTGCTTTCCGGGGAACCGACAGTCGTTATGGAGAATGGAAAAATTTTGGATGGGAATATGAAAAAAGTAAGATATACATTAGACGATTTAAATCAGCAGCTGCGGGAGCAGGGGGTATTTGATGTATTTCAGGTGGAATATGCCCTTTTAGAGGCTAGTGGCAAGTTATCGGTCATGAAAAAGGAAAAGTTTCAATCTTTAACCAAAGGAGATTATCATCCAACCCAACTTCATTCAGAAATACAGCTTCCAATCGAACTGATTATGGATGGGGTGGCTGTTGAGAAGAATTTTGACTCGCAATATTCCAGCACATGGCTTAACCAGGAATTAAAATTGAGAAATTTGCAAATGAAAGAAATTCAATATGCCGTCATCTCATCAAATGGTTCCCTCTTTATCGATCTATTGGAGGATCATATAAATGCTCCATTAGACCGCGAATAGGGAAAAGGCACCGTGTCCCATAATAAAAAAGTGGTTCACGATGCCTTTCCCCCGTCCTTAGTGATTAACGAGATAGCGGTCATACATTTCTAAATCCTCTAGAAGGCTGTGTTTATAGATTACTAACGCTTTTTTGACGATGGTGCTATGGTTCCCGGAGTTAAGCTCCTGCTCACAATCAGCTAATTCCTTGTTCTTGACTAAGCTAAGCTCATAAAAAATGTTTCCTAATTCTCGCCCCATTATTTTGCCCCCCAACTCTCCAGACTATAAAACTATTTCATAGCTTCAGCATTGACAACATTTTCATAGATTATACGCAGAAAGGGATGAGGAGCCTGTTTTTCGCCCCCACTTTATACAAAAAAGGGACAAGGAGCCTGCCCCTCGTCCCACTAAAATTTAGAGTTGTATTGTCTATCCCATTCTTCATCGGATTTTGTCAGATAGAGTATTCCTTCAATTAATCCAATAATGCTCGGAATACCTGTCCAGCAAAATAAAAGATATAAGATTCCCATTCCAATTTTACCAAGGTAAAATTTATGTACTCCGAAACAGCCTAATAAAATAGCTAATACTCCAGCAGCCACTTTAGATTTCATGTGATTCACCCCCTAATTATCATAATATACAATTGTTATCCACTTCGTCTATATCTTTAATATGGAAAATTTCCGATTTTTGCAAAAGGGACAGGAAGCGTGACCTACCCCTTCGGACAAGGAGCCTGTCCCCATGTCCCTAGCTGCCACCAACGGCATTTTTTCCTGATGATTTTACTTTATACATTGCTGTATCGGCACTTTTTAATAAGGATGAAGGGGTATCGCCGTGTTTTGCGAAGGCGATGCCGATGCTGGCGGAAATCAGCAAATCATTGACCTTTAGCTGTAATTCCCTCAAAATGTCCGCTGCAATTTCGGAAGCCTCTTCTTTATCGGTCCCTAATAACATGACAATAAACTCATCACCGCCAAGGCGGCTTATAAAAGTAACATCATTTCGAAACCGTTTTAATCGGTTGGCCACTTCTTTTAATATGTGATCTCCCTGTTCGTGTCCATACGTATCATTCACCTGTTTAAATCCGTCCAAATCAATGAACATGAGGGAAACGGATGGCTCTCCCTGTATAGAGGCCGATAACTTTTCCATAAAGTAATGGCGGTTGGGAAGACCTGTTAGCGAATCATACATGGCGATTTTTTTTAATTTCCGATTCAAACTTTGTAACTGTAATTGTTTTTCTGTTAATTTCTCCGATAATAATCCTACACTAATTGAACATAAAAAAGTAACGATGGCAACACCGAGATGGAGCGATAATTCTTGGTTAACTAATTCTGCCACTTTTAGGTACTTTTCATAAAGTAACCAAAACAAGTGGTAGATATTAACGGTCAATGCGGCAAAGAGTCCACCTGCAAATCCTAAATAATAGGAAAAAATAAAGCATGGAAACAATAATAAAAACCAAACCATATCATCAATATAAAATATATCTAACTTAGTTAAAAAACCTGGACTGATCGTTAATACAACGCACAACGCGATGACAACTTTAGGTATTTTCCGCACCGATTCCATATTGATACTTAATATCATAGATTCTCCCCCCTTTTGAACGAACCCATTTATCCTACTAAACTCTTCATTAGTCTGCTTATAATTTTAGCATGTTTTGTCGAATTTTAGGACAATGAATTAGCCGAATTACGATAGTGGAAAGTCAACATTTTCTAGTATGATAAACATATGGAGTAAGCGTTTCCAACTGGGAGGTGATGATAATGACGAAATACAGTATTGCTGTTGATATTGGCGCTTCAAGCGGCCGACTTATTTTAGGCTATCTAGAAAAAGGGTTATTAAAACTAGAAGAAATCCATCGGTTTGAAAACAAAATGGTGAAAAAAGGTGATTCCTTCTGCTGGGAAGCCGATAAACTTTTTCAAGAGATAAAAAATGGTTTAAAAAAATGCAAAGAACTAGGCATCAAACCGGATAGTATCGGAATTGATACCTGGGCAGTCGACTTTGTGTTATTAGATGATGAAGACCAACCGTTGACAGAGGCGGTCTCCTATCGGGATCCAAGAACAGACGGAATGATGGAACAGGTTTTTGAAAAAATCATGAAGGAGCGTCTGTACCTTGAAACAGGCATCCAGTTCCAAAAGTTTAATACCATCTATCAATTGTATTCTTTAAAACAAAACTCACCGGAAATTTTAGAAAAAGCGAAATCATTCTTAATGATTCCGGATTATTTCAATTTTTTACTTACAGGAAAAAAAGCAAACGAATATACGAATGCTACATCCACACAGTTGGTGAATGCCTTTACGAAAAAGTGGGATCATGGATTATTGGATTTATTGGGGATTAATAAGGAAATGTTCCAAGAAATGAAGACTCCGAAAACGGTTCTTGGAACATTAAAAGAAGAATTGGTTTCAGAGTTAGGCTTTGACCTCCAAGTGATTCTTCCAGCGACACATGACACAGGGTCCGCTGTTGCTGCTGTTCCTGAAGAAGACCAAACGATTTATATCAGCTCCGGTACATGGTCGTTGATTGGGGTTGAAAACGATTTCCCAATTTGTATCACGAAAGCTTTGGACTACAATTTCACGAATGAGGGCGGGATTGATTATCAATACCGTTTCTTAAAAAACATTATGGGTCTTTGGATGATTCAAGAGGTCAAACGAAACTATAATGATGAATATTCCTTTGCCGAGCTTGTTGATTTAGCCAGCGCTGTCAATGACTTTAAGGCCATTGTTAACGTTAACAATGACCGCTTCTTAAAGCCTGATAACATGGTGCAGGAAATCATGAATTATTGTGTGGAAACGGGTCAGCAAATACCTGTTACACCTGGGGAAGTTGCAAAATGCGTATATGATAGTTTAGCAGTCAGCTATCAGGAAGCCATTCACGAAATTGAAGAAATTTTTGAAAAGGAATTTGAAAAAATTAATGTGATTGGCGGCGGTTGTCAAAATGAAAGGCTGAATCAACTTGTTGCCGATGTAACGAAGAAAGAGGTACACGCAGGACCTGTTGAAGCGACTGCCATCGGCAATATTGCAGCGCAGTTAATGGCCCTTGATGAAATTCAAGATAGCAAGGAAGCAAGGTTGATTGTTAAAAAATCATTCGAAATAAAAAAATATGTACCTGCAGCACCTATTAAAGATTGATCATAGGGAGGAAGAAATTGATGTCTACTCAAGAAAACTATGAACTTGCAAAAAAGGCTTATGAAAAATGGGGAATTGATGTTGAGCAAGTAATCGAAACCTTAAAAAGTGTTCCGATTTCGATTCATTGCTGGCAAGGCGATGACATCGGCGGATTTGAAGTAAATCCAAACGAATTATCTGGTGGTATTTCCGTTACAGGAAATTATCCAGGTAAGGCATCGACACCAGAAGAATTAAGAGCTGACTTAGAAAAAGCACTTTCCTTGATTCCAGGTAAACATCGCGTCAATTTACATGCCATTTATGCGGAAACAAATGGAGAAGTCGTGGAGAGAGATCAATTAGAACCAAAGCATTTTGAAAACTGGGTGAAATGGGCAAAGGAAAATGGTTTAGGTTTAGACTACAATCCAACTCTATTCTCACATCCGAAAGCAGCTGACGGATTGACACTTTCTCATCCAAACGAAGAAATTCGTGAGTTTTGGATTAATCACTGTATTGGCAGCCGAAAAATTGCCGAGTATTTCGGAAAAGAGCTTGGCAAACCTGCATTAACGAATATATGGATTCCGGATGGCTACAAGGATATTCCAAGTGACCGACTGACTCCAAGAAAAAGATTAAAAGATTCATTAGATAAGATTTTTGCAGTAGAAGTGGATGAGAAGTATAACTTGGATGCGGTAGAAAGCAAATTGTTTGGAATCGGTTCTGAAGCATATGTAGTGGGCTCTCACGAATTTTATTTAAACTATGCAATCAAAAATAACAAATTGTGCTTACTAGATACAGGTCACTATCACCCAACAGAAACAGTTTCAAATAAGATTTCATCGATGCTTCTATTTAGTGAAAAGGTTGCCCTGCACGTTTCAAGACCGGTTCGCTGGGACAGTGACCATGTCGTGATCCTTGATGATGAATTAAAAGAAATTGCCTTAGAAATTGTACGTAATGATGCGTTAGACCGTATCATCATCGGACTAGATTTCTTCGATGCCAGCATCAATCGTGTTGCAGCTTGGACAATCGGCACCCGCAACATGATCAAGGCGTTACTATACGCAATGTTAGTACCAAATGAATATTTAAAACAGCTTCAAGAAGAAGGCAACTATACAGAAAGATTAGCGTTAATGGAAGAATTCAAAACATATCCATTTGGAGCAGTGTGGGATTACTATTGCGAAAAAATGGGCGTTCCAGTAAAAGAATCTTGGTTAGAAGAAATAATAGCGTATGAAAAGCAAGTTTTGTCAAGACGATAATCGGACGGGGGATGGTGGGACATGGGGTGGACGCGGGACAGGCACCTTGTCCCATTTTTTGTGCCCATTCGTGCGATATTTTGGAGAAGATGGTCACAATAATCTACTAATTGTGCCCATTCGTGCGATATTTTGGAGGGGATGGTCACAATAACCTATTAATTGTGCCCGTTCGTGTGATTTTTTCAGGGGGACGGTCACAATAACCGGGAATTGTGACCGTTCCAATCAAAAGGTACCAATCAATCACCACTTACGACACATTTCCGGGGACTTACGACACATTCTTACGAAATTTACGACACATCTCTGCAGACTTACGACACATTCTACGAAACTTACGACATATTTCCGGAGACTTACGACAATTGCTGGAAAGTAATGGGAATTACCGTGAATTCCGTCCACTTACAACATATAATAGCAATTAAATAGAAACCGCCACTTAGGGGGAATATAAATTGAGTTTATACAGATTTATTGCATCAAATCATCCACTAGTTGAGGTCGATTACAGTGGTTTTATTGAAATGAAAGTCAGGGATATTAAAATGTTAGAACCTATTCCTGAACCGCCTGTAACCTATCAATCATGGGATGAAGTGGATCCAGATGCGACGATACTATATGCCAAGGATGAGGCAGATCTTGGCGGACTATGTATAGCATTATGTGATAATCCACCCTATGGTTTAGAACGTTATATTGAAAAAAGTCATATTTACTGGCTCGAAGGGGATTTCCACTCAAAGTTTTTGAATCAACTTACCAAATATGTGAAGGCAAACGTTCGGAAGGAAGATTTTGTCGAACTTTGGTCAATCTGGTTTGGAGAAAATAAAGAATCAAAACATGTTAAAAAAGTGTATCAAAATCAAATCTCTCCCGCCGACTTCGAAATTCTCCGCCATCATGAATGCTGTTGCCTACTCATTGTATAGTGGGACGAGGGCGACTTGTCCCTCATCCTCTTGTCCTGTTTTGTCAAAAAACGGAGAATTATGGGGAATGGATTCTGTAGACAGACTTTTCCGAATATAATACGCTTAAGTTACATCTTATTAAAGTGATTTTAAGAAGTCCTCTAGGTATTACATATTATTATTAAGGAAAATGAGGGGGAGTGGATATTTTCAACAAGAAAAATTGTAAACGCTTCAAATATTAAAATAAAAAATTGGGGGAAATAGAAATGAAGAAAAGATGGCTATCGCTAGTTTCATTGTTACTAGTATTCTCATTTATCATTTCAGGTTGTTCCAGCTCAACTTCCACAAAGGATAAAGACGACAAAAAAGGGGCGAAATTAGAGATTTTTAGCTGGTGGACAGGGGCCGGTGAAGAGGATGGCCTGAAGGCATTAATCAAGCTTTTTAAGGAAAAATATCCTAATGTTCCCGTTGAAAATGCTGCTGTAGCAGGTGGTGCCGGAACGAACGCAAAAGCAGTTCTTGCCAGCAGGATGCAAGGGAATGATCCGCCAGCGACGTTCCAAGTTCACGGTGGTGCAGAGTTGAATGCAGGCTGGGTAGCTGCAGGAAAAATGGAGCCGCTTAATGATCTTTATGACAAAGAAGGCTGGAAAGATAAATTCCCGCAATCTTTAATCGATATGGTAAGCAAGGATGGAAATATTTACTCCGTTCCGGTGAATATTCACCGCGGGAATGTCATTTGGTATAGCAAAAAAATCTTTGCCGACAATGGCTTAACTCCTCCGAAAACATTCGATGAGTTTTTTGCCGTAGCCGATAAGCTGAAAGCGAAAGGCATTACTCCATTATCATTGGGCGACAAAGAGCCATGGACGGCCACGATGCTATTTGAAGATATCCTCGTTGGAACGATTGGCACGGAAAAGTACAATAAACTTTGGTCTGGTGACCTTCCGCTAAATGATCCAGGTGTAGTCGAAGCAACAAAAACCTTTAAGAAAATGCTTGATTATGTGAATGCGGATCACAGCTCCCGTAACTGGCAGGATGCCTCACAAATGGTCGGCAAAGGTGAAGCGGCGATGAATGTCATGGGTGACTGGGCAAAGGGCTATTTTGTTAATGATTTAAAATTAAAGACGAATGAAGATTTTGGCTTTATCACCACTCCAGGTACTGAAGGAGACTTTTTAGTTATTACCGATACATTTGGATTGCCAAAAGGAGTTAAAAATCCAGATGATGTAAAGAAATTCTTGTCTGTCCTAGGGTCTGTTGAAGGTCAAGATGCCTTCAACCCATTGAAAGGTTCGATTCCGGCCCGGATTGATGCCGATCCAGGAAAATATGACGAATACGGAAAGCAAACAATCGCGGACTTTAAAGATGCCAAATTAGCACCAAGTTTGGCTCACGGTTCTGCAGCGCCAGAAGGCTTCCTAACGAAAGTCAACCAAGCGATTAACATCTTTGTCACGCAAAAAGATGTGGATCAATTTATCGACTCTTTAGTAGCGGCTTCTTCTGATTTGAAAAAATAAGGAATTTAAGAAAAAGGAGGAAGGAGGACCAGCTTCCTTCTTTTTCATACATAAATCATGTTAGGGGTTTTAAAGATGGAGCTAAACCGAACAGAGAAAAGATCAGCGGTCTTCCCTAAAACAAAAGCCAAACGGAATCGGAAGCTTACAACGGACCATATACTAGCCCTTTGTTTCATCCTGCCCTCGATTGTGCTGATTGCTGTATTTGTTTACGGATTTATTGGCTGGACAGGATATGTCAGCTTGAGTAACTGGAATACGTTAGTGCCCGACTTTTCCTTCGCCGGTTTAAAAAACTATGCGTATTTATTCCAAGACTACCGTTTCCAAGCAGATTTACGGAACACCTTAGTATTTACGGTCCTTTTTATCGCCGTAGTGGTCTTAGCGGGACAAGCGTTAGCTATTTTTCTAGATCAAAAGATTCGCGGGGAATCGCTTTTTCGAAACATTTTCTTTTTCCCGATGGCCTTATCATTTGTAGTAACGGGGGTTGTTTGGCAATGGCTGTTGAACCCAACAACCGGCGTCAATTTATTTTTGAAAAAATTCGGGCTCGATTCGATGTGGTACACGAATACCGATATCCTAGCCGGCTTTAAATGGGGGAAAATCGAGTTCGGTATTCCTGTTGCGATTATTGCCGTCGTCATTGCCGCCGTTTGGCAAATGACGGGTTTTTCGTTAGCGATGTATTTAGCGGGATTGCGTGCGATTCCGGAAGAGTTGAAGGAAGCTGCCAGAATTGACGGCGCCTCGGAGTTTAAAGTCTATCGAAAAGTAATTATTCCATTACTAAGGCCAATTACGGTCAGTGTTATTATTATCATGGCCCACATTTCGCTTAAAATATTTGATTTGATTTATGCGATGACAGGGCCGGGAGCGAATTTTGTGACCGATGTTCCCGGTGTTTATATGTTTGAAACAACCTTCCGCGGTAATTACTATGCAAACGGCGCCGCGATTGCGATCATCATGTTGCTGTTTGTCGCCATTTTTATTGTTCCATATCTCATTTCAAGTAGAAAGGGGGAGTCATAATGGCACTGAAAAGCATAAGCAAACCGTTGTTATATCTCGTTTTAATCGCACTGAGCTTATTTTTCCTCATGCCTGTTTATGTCATGGTTGTTACGAGCTTAAAACCATTGGACCAAGTTTCCTTGAGTGATATGTGGAAGCTACCGTCAGTCCTGGATTTTAGCAGTTATGCAACGGCCTTTACGAAATTGACTCCCAATCTATTAAATTCCTTTTACCTTGTCATTCCTGCGACATTGCTATCAGCGTTATTAGGTTCATTAAATGGCTACGTATTGTCGAAATGGAAGTTTAAAGGCTCGAATACGATTTTTACGCTAATCTTATTTGGGATGTTTATTCCATATCAAAGTATCTTAATTCCGATGATCCAATTCCTTCGCGAAATTGGTTTGTATAATACGATACCTGGTCTTGTTTTTGTCCATGTGGTTTACGGGCTTCCGATTACCACCTTAATGTTTCGAAACTTTTATGCCAATATTCCTGATGAAATGCTAGAATCGGCCAAGATTGACGGTGCAGGTTTTTTACGGGTGTTTCGCTATATCATGCTACCTCTGTCGATTACGGGATTTGTTGTGGTCGCAATTTGGCAATTCACCAACATTTGGAATGAATTCTTATTTGCAGTAACCATCACGACATCTGACCAGCAGCCGATCATGGTCGCCCTACAAAACCTTTCCGGAAGCCAAATCGTCCAATGGAATGTGCAAATGGCCGGAGCCCTGCTTGCTGCTCTGCCAACCTTAATTGTGTATATCTTTTTAGGAAAGTACTTTGTCAAAGGGCTGTTAGCAGGATCGGTAAAAGGGTAGTTTTTATCACTTTTAAAATAAGGGGGGTGATTGTGTTCTGAATTTATGAGATCTTTTTCAACTGACTTTAAAAAGATTTTAAAGGAGGATAAATTATGAAAAAAAGAGCACTAAAAAGGATTATTTCTAGTATCGTTTCCCTGGCTGTCCTAGCTGCTGTCCCAGTAATCCAAAAACCGTCAGTACTAGCGGCAGGGTCCGAATCTACAACATCAGCGAATACTGAATTCTTTACCTCGTTTGAGAAAAACGATCCACAACTGAATTGGACGAATACAGTGGAAACGGATGCAAATGGTAAGAAGATGACCTCAGGAATTGATGGGAATGTTAAGCGGGATTTAATCCTTGGCGATATTACCGATAAGGTTGTTCAAGTAACAGCGAGTGCAAACAATCCTCCAAATGAAATCGATTCTAAGTTGATCGATGGGGACCCGACGACAAAATGGTTAGCCTTTTTTCCAACTGCAAACATCGTCCTTAAGCTGTCTGAACCAGTGGCCGTTGTTAAATATGCCTTAACATCAGCGAATGACGCTAAAGGAAGGGACCCGAAAAACTGGACATTATACGGTTCTTTAGACGGAACAAATTGGACAGCGGTCGATACACGAGAAGGGGAAGATTTTAAAGATCGCTTCCAACGAAATATGTATGATTTAAAAAATACTACAAAGTACTTGTATTACAAATTGGACATTACGAAAAATGCCGGTGACAGTATTACCCAGTTAGCGGAAATTTCCTTATCCGACGGTATTGAAGTTCCACCACCGCCGCCAGGAGATATGAAGTCGATTATAGGTAAAGGCCCAACTAGCTCCTATACTGCTAAAACAAATGTGGGCTGGACTGGATTAGGTGCCCTCAATTATTCGGGTACACATCTTTCAGACGGAAGAGCGTATTCTTACAACAAGCTTTATGATGTCGACATCCTTGTTACCCCAGAAACAGAGCTTTCTTATTTTATTGCCCCAGAATTTACAGACAAAAATCATAATGACTATTCCAGCACATATGTCTCTGTGGACCTTGCCTTTACGGATGGAACCTACCTTCATGATTTAAAGGCAGTTGACCAGTATGGTGTAGGACTTAATCCGAAAGACCAAGGTGATTCAAAATACTTATACGTAAACCAATGGAACGTGATAAGAGCCAAGATTGGTTCCGTTGCAGCAGGTAAAACTATAAAAAGGATTCTCGTAGCCTACGATAATCCAAAAGGCCCTGGAGCATTTAGAGGAAGTATCGATGATATCAAAATTACCGGAAAACCGGTTCAGAAAACATATAATTCTCCAATTGACTATGTAAATATCCTTCGCGGGACACAATCGAACGGATCATTTTCTCGTGGGAATAACTTCCCTGCCGTTGCCGTTCCGCATGGATTTAACTTCTGGACACCAACTACTAATGCAGGATCTAGTTGGATCTATCAATATCATGAGAGCAACAGTGTCAATAATCTCCCACAAATCCAAGCCTTTTCTGTCAGCCATGAGCCAAGTCCTTGGATGGGGGATCGTCAGACATTCCAAGTGATGCCTTCGGATTCTTCGGCAACGACGCCAAGTGCGAATCGCAATACACGTGCATTAGAATATAAACATTCGAATGAAATTGCTCAGCCTCATTATTACAGCGTGAAATTTGAAAATGGGATACGTACGGAAATGACTCCAACAGACCATGCAGCTATGTTTAAATTTACCTTTACAGGTGCCACATCTAACCTCATTTTCGATAATGTTGACAACAATGGCGGCCTTACGATTGATGCTAACAAAGGAGAGATCACTGGATTTTCCGATGTGAAAAGCGGCCTATCTACAGGAGCAACGCGCTTGTTCGTCTACGCGGCATTTGATAAGCCTGTCATCAAAAGTGGCAAGTTAACAGGTGAAAGTAGAAACAATGTCACAGGATATATCCGGTTCGATACTTCTAAAGATGAAGACAAAGTTGTCACCATGAAAATTGCGACATCCTTAATTAGTGTGGAGCAAGCAAAGAAAAATCTCGAACAGGAAATCAGATTGAATGATACGTTTGAGGGACTAAAAGAAAAAGCGAAAACAGAGTGGAATAAAAAGTTGGGGATCATCGAAGTAGAAGGAGCTTCGGAGGATCAGCTCGTTACGCTTTATTCTAATTTATACCGCCTGTTCTTATATCCGAATTCTGCCTTTGAAAATGTCGGAACAACAACGGACCCTGTCTATAAGTATGCAAGTCCTTATTCGGCGGCAACCGGACAAAATACTGCTACCACAACTGGTGCGAAAATTGTCGACGGAAAAACGTATGTTAATAACGGATTCTGGGACACATACAGAACCGCATGGCCAGCCTATTCTTTATTAACACCAACATTTGCTGGTGAACTGATTGACGGATTTGTCCAGCAATACAGAGATGGCGGCTGGATTGCGCGGTGGTCTTCACCAGGATTTGCAAACTTAATGCCGGGTACGAGTTCGGATGTCGCCTTTGCGGATGCGTATCTTAAAGGGGTAACGAATTTTGATGTCCAGAGCTTTTACCAATCGGCGATTCGAAACGCAGAGGCCGTTAGCCCTAATGCCGGTACGGGCCGAAAAGGGTTAACAACTTCCATATTTGATGAATTTACCAATACATCAACGGGTGAAGGGTTAGCATGGGCAATGGATGGCTATATTAACGATTTCGGCATTGCCAATTTGGCCAAGGCTTTGAATGAAAAGGGCGACAAGAATGATCCTTACTATGCTAACTATGCTGCAGATTATCAGTACTTCCTGAATCGTGCGCAAAACTATGTGCATATGTTCAATCCATCCATAGAATTTTTTAATGGCAGAACAGCAAATGGGGCATGGAGATCAACACCGGATAACTTCAATCCTGCTGTTTGGGGCAACGATTATACAGAAACAAATGGCTGGAATATGGCGTTCCATGTACCGCAGGACGGACAGGGGCTGGCCAATCTCTACGGTGGAAAAGAGGGGCTGGCGACTAAGCTTGATCAATTCTTTAGTACACCAGAAACAGGATTGTTTCCTGGCTCATATGGCGGGACAATCCATGAAATGAGAGAAGCAAGAGATGTCAGAATGGGTATGTATGGCCATAGCAATCAGCCGTCACATCATATCGCCTACATGTATGATTACGCTGGACAGCCATGGAAGACACAGGAAAAGGTACGTGAAGCCCTTGATCGACTTTACATTGGCAGTGAAATAGGTCAAGGATATTCCGGAGATGAAGATAACGGTGAAATGTCTGCCTGGTATATCTTAAGTGCGATGGGATTCTATCCGCTTAAAATGGGTACACCTGAATATGCGATTGGTGCACCATTATTCAAAAAGGCAACCATCCATCTTGAAAATGGAAAATCGATTGTTATAAACGCTCCTAACAATAGCAAGGAAAACAAATATGTGCAAAGTATGAAAGTAAATGGAAAAGTATATTCTAAAACCTCCATATTACATGCGGATATCGCCAATGGTGCTGTAATTGATTTTGAAATGGGACCTAAGCCATCTAAATGGGGCAGCGGGGATCAGGACCTCCCGCAATCGATTACTCCGGGGTCTACTGATGGAACATCACTGTCTCCACTGCCATTACGAGATGTAACAGATCGTTTAATCGCAGTGGATAAAGGAGCTGTTACCGTAAGTGATGAGGGGAATGGACAATTATTGTTTGATAACACATCAAACACTCAATTATCTATGAAGAGTAAAACCCCATCGATTATGTATCAATTTAAGGAAGGCAAACAAAACGTAAAAATGTATACTTTGACTTCTTCAAAAGCTTCACAGAATGAGGATCCAAAATCTTGGGTATTAAAAGGTTCAAATGATGGGAAGAGTTGGAGCGTCCTTGATCAAAGAGAAAATGAAACGTTCCAATGGCGTCAATATACGAGGGCCTTTACGATTCAATATCCAGGGAAGTATTCACAGTATAAGCTCGAAATAACAGAAAATGCCGGAGCGGAGGTTACCACTTTAGCAGAGCTTGAGCTTCTAGGCTATGATGATGTAACCAATAGCTATCAGGCTGTGAATGAGCTAATGGAACAATTTAAACAGTCCAAAGACTTAACAGGACCAATGGCTGTACAATTGACCAACAGTTTAACCACATCGCTTGATCATTTCAAAAAGGAGCATAAGGATCAGGCAATCAAGCATCTGGAAGATTTCTTGAAGCACCTTAATAATAAAGCTTTACAGGACCGAATTTCTTCTAAGGCAAAAGGGGTCCTCTCTGCCGATGCGAATCAATTGATTTTATTACTATCAAGAGATTAAGTGATTAGATTTTGAAAAAATAAAACCGCAGTACCTGACCATGAATGTCGTAGGGGGCCATCTGCTCCTATGGCATTCTGGTTTTAAAATATCTAAGGTTTAAAATTAAATTAATTCATGTACATAATTTGTTATGCGGGGTATTTTTTATGAAAGAATATGTGGAGCAAAACCTTACGAAAAAGATGAATTCAATAAAAGTCCTTGATTTTATTCGGAAAAAGGGGCAGATTACGAAGGCAAAACTTGCTGAGGAGACTAAATTAACGTTCGCGGCGATTTCAAATATTATCAATGATTTAATCAAGAACGGCATGATTAAGGAATGCGGCGAGGGACTGTCAAGTGGCGGAAGAAAGCCGATTCTTTATGAATTGAATTCGGAAGCCTTGTATGTAATGGGGATCGATATAACCGTTGATGAAAAGGTAAGGTTTGGTTTATTTACCTTTAATACCGTACTGGTTAGTGAATTATGCCTGGATTCTCCGGTATTAAAAGGGCCGGACGAATATATCGAGATTATCAAAAAAGGAATAAGGGAGCTAATTGAGCAGGAAGGTATTGACTATCAAAAAATTGTAGGGATTGGGGTTTCCATCCCTGGACCAATTAACTCAATAACAGGCGAGGTCATCTCGCCACCCAATTTACCCCTATGGAGACAAGTTCCCTTAAAGAAAATTTTAGAAAAAGAACTTCAGATCCCCATCAAAATTGAAAAAGACGCCAATCTATCGGCACTGGGGGAAAAGTGGTTTGGAGCAGGGAGAGAGGCTGAAAATCTAGTTTACCTGTTTGTCGGTGAAGGGATCGGCAGCGGCGTAATCTTAAATGGCACGCTGATTAATAATAAAGGGTTTGGGATTGGTGAAATCGGCCACTGTACCATCGATAGCTTTGGGCCCCGCTGTAATTGCGGAAATTACGGGTGCTTGGAATTAAAAGCCTCTGGCCTTGCCATCGTGAAGAAGGTGAAAGAAGGATTACAGCTAGGTTATAAACCGAGTTATCATTATCCCGCTATTGAACAAATTTCGTTTTCTAACATATTAGAAGCAATTGAATCGAAAGATCAGTTTACCATCGAAGTGGTCGAAGAAGCAGCGAACTATCTCGGGATTGGTCTAACAAACGTGATTAATTATTTTAATCCAGACCTGATTATTATTGGCGGGAAACTTCCAGAGAAATATGAAAAAATGATCGAACTATCAGCCAGCATTGCTAGGAATCGCGCCATCGAAGTATTTCAAAAAGATCTATCCATCATCCCAGGCAGCCTAAAAGAAAAATCAACCATAATGGGCGCAGCCGCTTTAATATTAGAGGATATTTTTAGAAACTAGGGACCAGGTGACTTGTCCCAATTTTTGTGCCTGTTCGTGCGATTTATTGGAGGGGCCGGTCACAATAAGAAAGGACGAGGGGATAGGTCCATGAATGCTGTTGCCTACCATTGAATAGAGGGAAGCGAGGACAGGCACCTCGTTCGTCCCTCATCTCCCCTCTAAGTGGGACAAGGAGCCTGTCCCTTTGGTCTTGGAGAAGTTTCCGATTGCAACTCATACAGTTTATTAGCGTTAATAAAAGAAAACCGTCTAGGGAATAAAACCCTAGACGGTTTTCTGTGCTAGTCTATAATCCATATCTAATTTGGTTACGACCTTTACAATACCTTTTGCACTTCAGATTCATGGACTAATTCAATATTAAATTTGTTGCCGTTTTCCCTAATCTCCCAATAGCCGGAAGTATATTTGTGAATAACTGTATATAGCTTCCCCTTGTATTGCACTTCTTCCATTTCCAAAACTATCACCCTATCTATAAAAATGAGTGATACCATGTATATTCATTATCAATTGTTTTATTCCAAATACAAGTGGCGAGTGGACTTCACTCTTCACCCTGCTCCCTACAAATACTCAACATCGACACTTGCTCTCTCCTCGTTTCCAAATCTCACTCGAAGCGGCTCCAGTCCATTCCTCGCTCAAAGGGAGCTTGCGTGTTTCTATGGTGGAGATTGCTTCCATTCCTTCCAGAATCATTTCGGTTGACGCATATTCGCGTATCATATATTATTAATCCGAGATAATTACAACATAGATAACTAAAGGAGATTTTAATATAATGAACATATTAGTAGTAAAAGCAAATAACCGCCCAGCTTCAGAGGCTGTATCAAGTAAAATGTATGAAACTTTCATGGAGAACTTAGAAGGTGTGAACGTAACAACGTACGATGTGTTTGCGGAAGATATGCCTTACTTTGGTCAAGATTTATTCAATGCTTTTGGTAAAATGCAATCAGGTGAAGAGTTAACTGACGTTGAACAACGGATTTTAGCAGCTAAACAAAAAGCAATGGACGCTTTAACAGCAGCAGATGTGGTTGTTTTTGCATTCCCACTATGGAACTTAACAATTCCAGCTAAATTACAAACGTTCATCGACTATGTATATGCAGCAGGTTTCACCTTTAAATATGACGAGAATGGCCAATTAGTCAGCCTAATGACTGATAAAAAAGCCGTTATTTTAAGTGCACGCGGTGGTATTTACTCTACACCAGAGGCAGCACCAATGGAAATGGCTGCAACCTACATTAAAAACGTTGTTGGCGGCGTATTCGGGATGGAAATCGTTGATGAAGTTATTATCGAAGGTCATGCTGCAATGCCAGCACAAGCTGAAACCATCATTGCAGATGGTTTAGCAAAAGTAGCAGAAGTTGCAAGGAGCTTTTCTGCAGTTGCAGTTTAAGTAAGAGTCATAAAAAGGGGCCAGTCCTCCGCTGCTTTTAAGCAGCGGGGGATTGGTCCCTTTTTTTGGTCCTTTTTGCTCTTCGCAAATCAGCAAGATAAGGGTCAAAAGAACTAGAATATTCACAAATTTCCGAATTGATGTTTACTAAATTGCAATTAAAATGTAGTATGTCTATATACCTGTTAATTGTTTTACAATTTGAAAGAGTCGTAATTTGGTGATAAAAGGCAATTCGACAGGCCGCATACATAGTAAAAAAACAACAGGGAGGAGGATTGACGTGATTCGGTTTGATTCTGTTAACAAATATTATGGGGACTTTCATGTTCTCAAAAATATTAATCTAGAAATTAATAAAGGGGAAGTAGTCGTTGTCATCGGACCTTCTGGATCGGGGAAAAGTACAATGCTTCGCTGTATTAACCGGTTGGAAACAATCACTGACGGAGAATTAACCGTTAACGATTTGAAAGTGAATGACAAAAAGACGGATATCAATCAGTTGAGGCGAAATATTGGGATGGTATTTCAGCATTTTCACTTATATCCGCATAAAACCGTTCTTGAAAACATTACGACGGCACCCATGAAGGTATTAAAGCAATCGAAAGAGGAAGCGGAGAAAGTAGCAAGATATTATCTTGAAAAAGTAGGGATACCAGAAAAGGCAAACTCCTATCCATCTCAGTTGTCGGGGGGCCAGCAGCAAAGGGTTGCAATTGCAAGAGGACTTGCTATGAAACCTGAAATTATGCTGTTTGATGAGCCTACTTCTGCTCTGGATCCGGAAATGATTGGTGAAGTGCTGGATGTTATGAAAGCGTTGGCAAAAGAAGGGATGACGATGGTTGTCGTTACCCATGAAATGGGATTTGCCAGGGAAGTTGCTGATCGCATCATTTTCATGGACCACGGACAAATTCTTGAACAGGGAAAACCGGTTGATTTTTACGCGAACCCAAAAGAAGAAAGAGCGCGCCTATTTCTCAGCCGTATATTAAATCATTAAACTTAAGGGGGATTACTATGTTTAAGAGTAAAACAAGTAAGATTGCGGGGGTTCTTTTATTATCGGCTTCCATGCTGCTTTCAGCGTGTGGCAAAGGGGGAGATAAAGAAACGTCAGGTTCAGCAAAAAATGCTTTGGAGCAAATTAAATCAAAAGACAAAATTGTCATCGGTGTAAAATATGATACAAGATTATTTGGACTTAAGAACCCATCTACTGGTGAAGTAGAAGGTTTTGATATTGATATTTCAAAAGAGCTGGCAAAAGATCTTGTTGGTGACGCAAAAAAGGTTGAGTTTAAAGAGGTTACCTCCAAAACACGTATCCCAATGTTAAACAATGGCGATATTGATGCAATCGTCGCAACGATGACGATTTCTGAGGAACGTAAAAAAGAAGTTGATTTCTCAGATGTTTACTTTGATGCCGGACAATCACTGCTTGTCAAAAAGGGAAGCCCTATCAAAGGACTTGAAGATTTGAAAAAGGGTACGAAGGTTCTTGCGGTTAAAGGCTCAACATCGGCCATAAATATCCGTCAAAAAGCTCCAGACACTACTGTATTAGAATTTGAAAACTATACGGAAGCCTTTACAGCATTGAAAGCTGGCCAGGGCGATGCCTTAACGACGGATGATTCTATTCTTTATGGAATGGTTGACCAAGATTCAAACTATGAGTTGGTCGGTGGTACTTTTACGGATGAACCTTACGGAATTGCGGTTAAAAAAGGAAATAAAGAATTAGTCGACGCGATTAATAGCGCTTTGAAAAAGATGAAAGATAACGGAAAGTACGATGAAATTCACAAAAAATGGATTAAATCCAACTAACAGCTACTGATATCGGGATGGGCAGACCATGCTCATCCTGACCACTTCTTAAGAAAAGGAGGGAGATCTTTTTGCTTGATTTTTCAATACTGATCAATAACTTGGATACATATTTAGAAGGATTTAAGAATACCGTGCTGGCTAGTATCATTGCCTTAATTGGGAGCTTTATTATTGGCGTGATTGTAGCCGTTATGAGAATCGCGCCTATTAAACCTTTAAATTGGATTGGCAGCGCATATGTTGAGTTTATCAGAAATATTCCTCTTCTAATCATAGCCTTCTTTTTTTATATCGGTCTTCCTGCAATCGGTGTAACGTTATCCGGATTCGTGGCAGGTACGATTGCCCTTGCCATTTATACGGCATCCTTTATTGCGGAAGCGATTCGTGCTGGAATACAATCTGTACCGAAAGGGCAAATGGAGGCAGCAAGATCATCAGGTCTCACCTATTTGCAGGCGATGAGGATCATTATTTTGCCGCAAGCTATTAAAATAGTCATTCCACCAATTGGCAACCAGTTTATTAATCTTGTAAAAAACTCAGCTATTTTGGGAATGATCGCCGGTTTAGATTTAATGTACTTCGGTGACCTTGTTTCCTCCCATACCTTCGTTACATTTCCCGTATATATTTTTGTAGCGATGTTTTATCTTGTTCTAACAATACCATTAAGTCTTGGCGTTGGTTATCTTGAAAGACGCTTGGCGCGAAGCCGATAAGGAGGGGAATTATGGATATTGCAGGAGCTCTCACAGCCGATCATTTAAAATTCCTCGCTGATGGGTTTAAGGTGACGCTTTATATTGCCTTTATTTCTATTATATTAAGCTTTATTATTGGAGTCGTATTTGGGACGTTACGTTATGCGAAAATTCCGTTCCTATCGAAGGTCGTGGCAGTGATTGTTGAAACGATTCGGAATCTGCCGCTGTTGCTCATCATTTTCTTTACCTTTTTTGCTCTGCCAGAAGTGGGACTAAAGCTAAGCCCTTCGTCTGCGGCAATAGTGGCATTGACTGTGTTTGAATCAGCGATGCTCGCCGAAATTGTAAGAAGCGGCTTGAATTCCATCGATAAAGGACAAATTGAAGCAGCCCGTTCGTCAGGGTTAACGTATATCCAAACATTATGGACTATTGTCATGCCACAAGCACTTCGGCGAATGGTTCCTCCGATTGTCAGCCAATTTATCTCTTTATTGAAGGACACTTCATTGTGCGTAGTGATTGCTTTACCGGAATTCATGCATAATGCCCAAATCATTTATGCACAAAATGTTAATTACATTTTCCCAATCTTTGCTGTCGTTGTGTTCATGTACTTTATCGTCAACTATTGTTTATCATTAATAGCACGCAGGCTAGAAAGCAGGCAAGCATAGGAAGCAAGGGGACGGTTCTCCTGCTTCTTTTTTCTTCTATTAATTAGCCTTCTTTTAATGTTAATTATCATCTTGAAATTCTCGAAATTTTGTGGTCGTTTTACGAACAGAAAAACAGCTCTATTATTAAAGTATAAGAACCGTTCCCCCTGCTTCCAAAAGCCGAAAGCTAGAAAGTTGAAGCAGAGCCCTTCTTCATCGAAGTTCCCCAAAATTTCCACCCGCAAAGTTCAGTTAAACTCCACTAAGTTGCATTATATTCTCTTTACGACATATTTTCAGCTGCTTATTACACTTTTCTAGGCGCTTACAACATTTTAGTTAAGAAGAAGTGAAGCTTAAGAACCGTCCCCATGCTTCCACCAAATTTGAAAACCCTTCCATTGATTTTTATAAAAAAATCTTTTATACTAACACATGAAAATAATTTTCATATTGGAGGTTAGTTTGATGAATAGTTTCTTCGAGAAAGCGCAACAGTTTGGTAAATCATTCATGCTTCCAATCGCAGTGCTTCCGGCAGCGGGTTTGTTGCTCGGAATCGGTGGAGCATTGTCCAATCCAAACACGGTTAAAGCCTATCCGTTTTTAGATATTTCTTGGTTGCAAAATATATTTACCATTATGTCTAGCGCCGGATCGGTGGTGTTTGCCAACCTGGCATTGCTGTTTGCCATTGGTATTTCTGTTGGACTGGCGAAAACAGATAAAGGAACAGCGGGTCTTGCTGGTGTGTTAGCATTCCTCGTTATGAATGCAACAATATCATCTTTGTTAACGATAACAGGCAAAATGAATGTAGAAAACCCGGCAGCGGTTGGCCAAGGAATGACGCTTGGCATTCAGACACTTGAAACAGGTGTTTTCGGTGGTGTGGTTGTCGGGATCTTGACATCATGGCTGCATAATCGCTATAACAAAAAGCAGCTTCCACAGTTCCTTGGCTTTTTCAGCGGTTCGCGCTTTGTGCCGATTATTGCTTCGTTTGCGGCCATTTTTCTTGGTGTAGTGGTCTTCTTTGTTTGGCCATTTATTCAAAAAGGAATTTTTCAAATGGGCGGTCTTGTTGAGTCAACAGGATACATTGGAACATTGATTTACGGATTTGTACTCAGAATGCTTGGACCATTCGGTCTGCACCATATTTTCTATATGCCATTTTGGACAACTAGCCTTGGCGGCGCGTTAACAGTCGACGGCAAGCTTGTCGAAGGAACACAGCGTATCTTCTTCGCACAGCTGGCGGATCCTGAGACACATAAGTTCTATATTGGTACTGCACGTTTCATGTCCGGTCGTTTTATTACGATGATGTTTGGCTTAGTCGGTGCCTGCTTGGCGATGTACCATACGGCAAAACCGGAAAACAAGAAGAAGGTTGCCGGTCTGCTTGCATCAGCTGCCTTAACATCATTCCTAACAGGAATCACAGAACCAATTGAATTTTCATTCTTGTTCGTTGCTCCTGCTCTTTATGTTTTACATGCGTTTTTGGATGGTATGGCATTTATGCTTGCGCATATTTTCCAAATTACAATTGGGCAAACTTTTTCAGGCGGATTTATTGATTTTATTTTATTCGGTGTTTTACAAGGCACGGCAAAAACAAACTGGCTCATGGTACCGGTCATTGGTATCCCATGGTTCTTCGTGTACTATTTCTCATTCAAGTTCATGATTAAGAAATTCAATTTCAAAACACCAGGACGTGAAGAAGCTGGCGAGGCAGTTGTCAATCTCACAAATAAAAGTGAACGGGCTCAAGCAATTGTCGAAGGACTTGGCGGAAAAGAAAATCTGCAAGATGTTGACTGCTGCGCGACTCGTTTACGTGTAACAGTTACAGATGTGGGACGTGTCAGTGATGATATTTTGAAACAGACAGGCGCAAGAGGTGTCGTGAAAAAAGGAAACGGCGTCCAGGTCATTTATGGACCAGAAGTCACCATTATTAAAAATGAAGTTGAAGAATTGGTGGGTGAATAACATGCTAGAAAACATTAAACAAGGTCTCGTTGTTTCCTGCCAGGCATTGGAACAGGAACCCCTTCATAGCTCCTATATCATGTCAAAAATGGCGCTTGCGGCGAAAGAAGGCGGTGCCGCTGGAATCCGAGCGAATTCAAAAGCGGATATACTGGCGATAAAAGAAGAGGTTTCCCTTCCAGTGATTGGCATCGTGAAACGGGATTATGACGATAGTGAAGTCTTCATTACCGCTACGAAAAAGGAAATTGAGGAATTAATCGAAAGCGGCTGTGAAATGATTGCCTTGGATGCAACGCTGAGAAACAGACCAAATGGTTTATCACTTGAAGAACTTGTTTCTTTTGCCCGTGAAAAAAATTCAGAGGTCCAGTTAATGGCGGATATATCATCGGTTGAGGAAGCTGTTAATGCGGAAAAGCTGGGATTTGATTGTGTAGGGACGACCCTTTATGGTTATACAAATGAAACAAATGGGAGTAAACTATATGAGAATGATTTTGCTTTTTTAAAAAATGTTCTTAAAGAAGTGACCATTCCTGTCATAGCGGAAGGAAATATTATGAGCCCTGATATGTTGAAAAGAGCATTTGAACTCGGGGTATATTCCGTTGTTGTCGGCGGTGCAATTACGCGCCCGCAGCAAATTACAGCCCGCTTTGCTGCTCAAATTCCAAAGTAAAAGGGTGTTATTGATGTCTTCGGTGTTGAATGAGATCCAGAGTATTTACTCATCCTTATCTGATAAAGAAAGAAATATTGCTAACTATATTCTGGCCAATCCGGAAGAGGTTTCCCGAAGCCATATTCAGGAGCTGGCAGATGCGGCAAATGTCTCTATCAGCACGATCACTCGTTTTGCCAAAAAGGTTTCTTGCCGAAATTTTGTTGAAATGAAGGTGAAGCTGGCCGGTGGTTCTGAAGCCAAGGAAGCGGAAGGAATTGAACAGACATTGTTCGCTTCTTATCGTGATATGCTGGCAGATGTCCAGTCATTAATGGATCCAGAGCCTTTTTCCAGGGTGTTGAATTTTCTGAAAGAAGCTAAGCGAATTTTCATTTATGGCTTAGGAAGTTCAGGTTTGGCGGCACAGGAATTGAATTATCGGCTGAGCCGGATGGGCTTTATTTCGGAAGCAGTCACAGACCCGCATTTGATGATTATTCGAAGCACGTTGCTGCAAGAGGGAGATTTGATTTTAGCCTTTTCACGGTCAGGTCAAACGCCCGATTTGCTGCAATCCGTTGGAAAGGGCAAGGACAAAGGAGCAAAGCTTATTGCATTTACCGCCTTTGGGCAAACCCCGCTGACAGAATTATCGGATGAGGTCTTGTGGACGGTGCATCCACTAAGAAACAACTTTTTGTTAACTGGACTGGATATGAGCACCCTATACCTGATTGACAGAATCAGTTTGCACTTCCTTTCAGAAAAAGATCGAGAAGCCATGTATCTCCAAACAGTCGAAGCGATAAAAAATAGAGGAAAATCAGAATAATGGTGCCTGACACCAGTATGTGCCATTTTTTTGAGTTAGCAATTCACTAGGCAGGATACCGTTTGAAGCAGCGGTATCACTTTTCTACAAGGAATCCTCCAAGTTAAGAAAATAATCCAAAAGGAGATTATCGTCATGTTTAAAAAGTTATTTGGTTTAAATTCAACGAAAAAACAAGAAACTATTTTAGCTCCTGTAACTGGACGGCTAGTCCCAATTGAAGAGGTGCCAGATCCAACGTTTGCGGAAAAGATGCTAGGGGATGGGATTGCCATCGTACCGTCAGAAGGGATGGTCGTTTCCCCTGTTGATGGTGAAGTTATCTCGATTTTTCCAACCAAGCATGCCATCGGACTTAAATCAAAGCAGGGGCTGGAAATCCTCATTCATATTGGACTTGATACGGTAAATATGCAAGGCGAAGGATTTGAAGCATTTGTTGAGGTTGGTGACAAAGTAGCAGCCGGAACAAAGCTCATCAGCTTCTCCATTGACTTAATCCAACAAAAGGCTACCAATATCATTACCCCAGTAGTAATAACCAATTCTGAGATTTTAAAGGAACTACACCACGGAGACATTTCTGAAGTAATTAGCGGGAAAACAGAAATCATGAATATGGAACTCAAGTAAATACAAAGGGTGTCAGGCACCATGTGAAATTTTCACATGGTGCCTGACACCCTTTGTACTATATTCATAGTTGATTTAGGCGTTCAATGCTAATTGGATCATTAGTTCGATTCCTGCAGGGATGGCTGCTTCGTCGATGTCGAATTTGGGATGGTGGTGCGGGTATTGGCTTTTCTCGCTTTGCATGCCAACATTGATAAAAGCTCCGGTTTTTTCCTTTAAATAATAGGAGAAATCCTCAGCGCCCATCACTGGTTCCTTTTCCACGAAGACATCTTCGCCAAAGGATTTTACAATGATGTCTTTAGCCACAACGCATGCCTCCGGGTGATTGTATAATGGCGGTGTTCCTTCAATAAAGTGGTAGTGCCCTTTTGCGCCGAAGCTTGCGCATATCGATTCCGTTAATTGAGCCGTTTTATTATGCATTAACTCCGCTCCATCAAACGACATTGCCCGAATCGTACCTTGCAGTGTCACCTTTTCAGGAATGACATTATAGGAATTACCCGCCTGCATCCCACCAAACGAAATCACTCCTGCATGCAGCGGGTTCAAACTTCTGCTGACAACCGATTGAAACGCCTGAATCAGGTGGGTGGCGATGTAGATTGGGTCCACTGTTTGATGTGGATAGCCGCCGTGTCCGCCTGTTCCTTCAATCGTAATGTCAAAATCATCGCTCGAGGCCATGGCATAGCCGGTGGCGAAGCCAATTTTTCCAAGAGGCATACCGGAAATATAATGAATGCCATAGATGACATCGACTCCCTCCAACACACCCTCGTTTACCAGCTGTTGTGCACCGCTTGGCGAGGCTTCCTCTGAGCTTTGAAAAATCAAGACAATATTGTTTTTTACGAGATGTGAATTTTCGCTCATCCATTTGGCAGCCGCAAGTAAGGTTGCGGTATGTCCATCATGGCCGCAGCCATGCATAACGCCGGGCACGGTTGAAATATAGGGCTTGTTGTCCCCTTCTTCATGAAGCGGAAGGGCATCCATATCGGCTCTAAGCGCAATGGTTTTGTTGCCTTCCGTTCCTTTAAAAAAGGCAACCACATTTGGTGCTGAAAACCGTGAATCTATCGGAATACCAAAGTCAGTTAACTTCTCTTTGACATTAGCAGCTGTCTTAAATTCTTGTCCTGATAGCTCAGGGTGCATATGAAAATGCCGGCGCTGCTGAATGGTCCAAGCGACGAGCTCTGAATCTATTAATTTTGTCTGTATCATGATTGCCCCTCCAGGTAGTTATTTTTCTATAATAGATGTGAATTTTTATACATTAATTGTAATTTATATTCAGCGAAAATGCAACTAAAAAGCAACTAGTAAGAAGAGGAAACCGCCAGTTGAACGGATCCATCTGTAAATAGGGCAACGGAATTTTTCGATTAATCCCGTTTATTGATATTTGTAATTAATGTCATTCATACTCCAATTTTAGACAAAATGTTATAATATCAAAGATAATACAGGAACCGAAGGGGGTAAGAGACACTACTAGAATAATACTCCTCTTTTATAAAGGTATTAACATAGGTAGGTATTTTCTTACGACCTCGAAATGATCGGGTTTGTGGATGAAGTCAAAAGGCAGGATTTACCAACAGCCCTTTAACATTGGTTGTCCTTTAAAAGGGGTACTCAGTTATTAAACTACATTATGATATTATTAGGGCATCAATTTCAATGGGAGGCTTTAATTTGGATAACGATTTACTTAAGGAAGCAATGGATTTTATTCGTGCCTGCTATAGGGAACTGAATAAAACCGACCAGGAAATAGAAAATAGGTTGAATGAAATTCAAAAACAGTTACGAAACCAAGGTTTTTATGAACACACAACCTTCGAACTTGAATATGGGGCAAAAGTGGCTTGGCGTAATAGTAATCGTTGTATTGGAAGATTATTTTGGGATCATTTACATGTTATCGATAAGAGACATGTAAATACAGAAGAGGAGATTTTTGACGCATTAATCGAGCACATGGAGTTTGCAACGAATAAGGGTCGTGTACGACCTACTATTACTATTTTTTCACAAAAATCTTCTAATAAGAAGGTACGAATATGGAATCACCAATTGATTCGCTACGCGGGTTATCGTACTGAACAAGGCGTTTTAGGGGATCCTGACTCCTTAGATTTTACCGAGGCTTGTATAAACCTAGGGTGGGAACCCAAGTTTGGAAGATTTGATATCCTACCATTAGTAATACAAATAAATGATCATAGCCCGTGGATGTTTGAGATTCCAGAACATGTTCCTCTTGAAGTTCCACTTCGTCATCCGAATTACAAATGGTTTGAAGATTTGCAATTGAAATGGTATGCCGTACCTCTTATTTCTGATATGATGCTTGAAATTGGTGGCATTACTTATACTGCAGCTCCATTTAATGGTTGGTATATGGGCACTGAGATAGGGGCACGAAACCTTGCTGATGATTATAGGTATAATCTTCTTCCGCAGATTGGATCTTTAATGGGGTTAGATACGAAAAGTAATATATCGTTATGGAAGGACAGGGCACTGGTAGAAATGAATACAGCAGTCTTACATTCTTTTAAAGAAGATGGAGTTAGCATTGTTGATCATCATACGGCTGCTCAACAATTTAAAAAATTTGAGGAAAAAGAATTGGAAATGGAAAGGCTGGTTACCGGTAATTGGACTTGGCTCATTCCGCCATTATCACCAGCGGCAACGCCCATTTTTCATAAACGATATAATAATGAAATCATAAAGCCTAACTATTTTCACCAGCCAAAACCTTATAAACTTTTTGAGAAAAACCAACATTAAAGTTGGCTGTATAGTAATCTATTTAATAGCCCGAGTGGTGATTTATACCGGTCACATGTGAAAAATAGTACGGAGATTGCCGTTAAAAAGCGAGTAAATCAAAATTGGAATGAATAACAAAAGGTAATTTGATACTTAACACAAAAGGCTGAATTTCTAAGTTGTTAATACTAACACTTTGAAACTCAGCCTTTCTTTTAAGAGATAAGAAATTTCGGCTTTGAGAATTGTCCAGCTCCAGGCGCCATCGGCGAGACGATATCGCTCTTCTCCCTACGATAAGTCAACATCGGATCGCTACGCTCTCCTTGTTTCTAGCTGCAGCGCCTAGGGGCTCAATAATAATTTACTTTACTCCCATCCGCGGATCTACATAATCCGGATAGTCAGTGATGATGGCATCTACTTTCATATCAATTAAAAACTGTGCTGCTTCATGGCTTCTTACTGTCCAGGATGATACCTTCATTCCGAGTGCGTGAACTTTATCGACCAATTCTTTTGTAACAAGCCCATAACTTGGATTAAAGTAATCTGCGTATGTGGCAAATTCCTTCAATGCTTGATCTGTTGTATGGGTGGTGGAGGAAGTAAGGACACCCATTGGAACCTTTGGAAGAAGGTCATTCATTTTTTTCACCGTGTCAAAGTTGAACGATTGGATGATGATTTTATTATTTTGCGGTTTATCAAGATTCCGTTCCCGCAATTGTTGGGCTACCTCTTCTTCAATCCCGGGATAAAGCTCTGGTGCTTTCATCTCTATTAAGATACCAATTTTCCCACGATATCTGTCCAACACTTCCTCGAATGAAGGGATTTTTTCACCAGCAAATTGTTCCCCTTTAAAACTTCCTGCATCAAGGCTTCGCAACTGTTCAAAGGTTAGATCCTTTACGCCCCCAGTACCGTCTGTCGTTCTGTCTACTGTCGTATCGTGAATAATCACTAATTTCCCGTCCTTACTGCGCTGTACGTCAATCTCGATGTAGTCAGCCTTCATGTCGCGTGCTTTGTCAAAGGCAGCAATAGTGTTTTCAGGAGCATACCCTGATGCTCCCCGATGGGCGACATTATCAAATTTCCTTAATTCCCCGGTCGTTTCTGCCGCAAAAGCCTGCTGGAAAGGACTAAGCAATAGTGTTAGTGCGAAGCCGGCTCCAATTAATGTTTTCTTCATTTCTCCATCTCCCTTGTCAAAAAGTTTCGAACAAGGTTAGTTTATAAAAGAATTATTAAGCCAGTTTATCGTTCTTGTTTAGCTAGAGTTATAATATTCTAAAGAAAAAAACGTATTTTTTCCTAGTTTTGTTTACAATTGGAATCGAACTAATTTCCTATACTTCCCAAATTGGTGAACGTAAACGAACCAGTGGGCTCATGACTATTATTGTTGCTTTCTTAGATTCTGGTGTCAGGCACCTTTTTTGAATTTTCCCCAAAAAATATCCACAAATCTCCGGCATCGTTCAAGGTCTTTCGTTTGTAGGGAGATTTCAATCTTAAGTGTGACTGCTAATCGGCTGTGAACATAGAGCATATCCCGAAAAGCATCCACTGCTCCGCAAAACTTGGGATAAAAGCTATCGCCTGTGCCGATTACTCCAGTCACAACATGATTGACATCCTGGCTTTCAAATGCATGATACAGTGCGAGCATTTCTTCCGGAATGTCTCCATCTCCCCATGTATAGGTTCCAATGATGATGGCATCAAATGCCGATAAATCCTGCAAAGGAAGCTGTTCAACCCGAATCAGACGAACTTCTATTTTTTTCTCCAAAAATAAATCCCTTATAAACTGGACGAGTTCTTCTGTATGTCCCGTTTTTGAGGTATACACGATTGCGAGCTTCATAGTTCATCGAAGCCATTCGATTGCGTTACCTTCGCATAGGTCCGTGATTTTTGTTCAAAGAAATCAGATTTGGTTCCGTTCATCATTTCATCGCTGAACACATGAATCCATGGCATCGAATTGGTTCGCTCCTCATAAAGATTCGCTAAACCAAGCTGGCGCAACCGTTTATTAGCCAGGTATTCCGTGTAATCATCGTACTCATCTAAATCAATTCCCGTTATATCTTTAAGGATGAAAGCAGCCCACTCTTTTTCCAGCTCGACAGCTTGTCCAATGGTTTTATAGACATAGTCGATATTTTCCTGATGATTCAATTCAGGATTTTCTGTTAACAGAATCCGGATAAACTGGGCGATGAAAAAGGCGTGCTGCATCTCATCCCGCTGGATATAGCTGATCATTGTGCTCGTTTTGAGCATTTTTTGCTGACGGGCAAGATGATAGAAAAAGGCAAAGCCAGCATAGAAATAAATCCCCTCGAGATTTATCGAATTGACCGCTAATTGAAATAAATGCTGCGGTGTCGGGGTTTCGCGAAAGCTTTCATAAGCCTGCAAAATCAACTGGTTCCGTTTTTGTACGATGGGGTCACTTTTCGCTTGATTGAACCGAGCATTCTGCTCACTTAAAGGTACAAGTGAACTAAGAATATATGAATATGATTCGTTATGCACCGCTTCCTGCTGGGCAATGACAGCAAAAATCGCTTTAAAGCTGGAATCCGTGACATAATCCATCACCTGTGTCATCGTGGGTGTCTGCAGGCTATCGAGTGAGGCCAACTGGGTATTAATTCTTAAAAAAACATCTTTCTCGGTCGCACTGAGCAGATCCCATTGTTTGATATCATCCTGCATATTAATTTCCTGCGCCTTCCAAAAATTCCCCAATAATGTTTGATACAAATCGTACATTTGCGGGTAGGCAATATCATTCCAGTTCAGCAGGCCGGAAGACTCGCCGTTAATAATTCCGGTTGATTTATTAGGAAACTCCGGGTTCAACAATTTTATTTTTGATAATGGTGCATGAATATCCATCTAAAAAGCCTCCTGACTATTTTGCTAGTTCGATTATGTTAAAAGGCAAAGCCTGTGCTAGCTTTGGCACGCTTCGCATTCTGCTATTTCTGCTTGTGAGGTACTTCTAATGTAGTACGTTGTTTTTAGCCCATGTTTCCAAGCTTCCAAATGAAGGTTCAGTAATTCTTTGGCTTTGATATCATGACGAACATAAAGGTTAAAGCTGATCCCTTGGTCGATGTGGCGCTGCCGGGCCGCATTTTGTTTAATGCTCCATACTTGATCTAATTCATGTCTTGCCCGGCGGTAATACAGGTACGTATTATGATTCAAGTCCGGGGCAGTGACTTTGAATTTAAAATTTTTCTTCTCCTCCGCATATTCAACTGAATAGATGGGGTCAATGCCATCTGTGGAGCCGCCGATTTTCGCCGTTGATGAGTTAGGAGCTACGGCCATTAACCAGCCGTTGCGGACTCCATGTTCACTGATCTTCTCCCGTAACTCCAGCCATCTTTCCGAACGATAATTTTTCCGCTCAAAATAGGCCCCCGTTTGCCACTCAGATCCTTGAAACTCCCGATAGGCGCCTTTTTCGATTGCCAATTCTTTAGAGGAGCGGATGGTATAGTAAGCAATGTCCTCATACAGTTGGTCAGCCAATCCCACCGCGGCCTCTGACTCCCAGTGCATGCCTTCGAGGGCAAGCAGATGATGCCATCCGAACGTTCCGAGACCAATGGCCCTGAACTTTTGATTTGTTATCTGAGCCTGTCCAACCGAGATGGTATTTAAATCAATCACATTATCCAGCATTCTTACTTGAATGCGAATCAATCGCTCAAGAATATTGGCCGGGATCGCTTTTGCGAGATTAATAGAAGACAAATTACAAACGACGAAATCACCGGGATTCCGAACGATGACGATGTTCCCGTCTTCATCCTGGTATTCGTTGATGATGGTTGTTGCCGACATATTTTGCGCAATTTCCGTGCACAAGTTGCTGCAATAAATCGAGGTGCGACCGACCCCAGCCAGATGCTTATTAGGATTTTGTCTGTTTACTTCGTCACGGTAGAACATGTAAGGGGTACCCGTTTCAAGCTGGGATACCATGATCCGCGCCATAATATCCATCGCCCGGTACGTTTTCCTTGGAAGCAACGGATGATTCACGGCCTCTTCATATTTTCTTGAAAAATAATGCTGATCGGTTTCATCATAAAAATCCTCGAGTCCCAGCAGGGTCCCGTTTTCATCCTTCCAGCCCATATATTGCTTTACTTGATGGGGACAGAAGGTATGCCACTCGCCGATACTTCTGCCGTTCTCATCTGTTTCCTGCAGTTTTTTCATAAAAAGATCGGGTATAGTCACACCGGTAAAAATATCATGGGCTTTACGGCGCTCATCACCATTATTCGTTTTTAAATCAAGAAAGCCATTCATAATATCTTTATGAAATACATCCAAGTATACAGCAATCGCGCCTTGCCGCTGACCTAGCTGGTCGACACTTACCGCTGTATCATTGACCAGCCTGATCCACGGAACAACCCCTGAAGAGTTGCCTTTGAATTTTTTAATATCAGAGCCAAGGGCGCGGACTTTTCCAAAATAGAGGCCAATGCCGCCGCCATCCTTACTCAACCTCGCAGTATCCCAATTATTTAAATAAATACCGTCAAGGGAATCGTCAACGGTATCAATGAAACAAGAGGATAGCTGGCCGAAACTTTTGCCGGCGTTCGCGAGTGTTGGCGTCGCAACGGTCATATAGAGATGACTTAGCGCCCAATATGCTTCTTTCACAAGCTTGAGGCGGTGAGCCGAGTGTTCATTCTGCATAATTGTCATCGCAATGATCATAAAGCGCTCTTGCGGCAGTTCATAAACATTTCGCTCATGATCTTGAGCGAGATAGCGATCGGCTAGTAAAAATAACCCGATGTAAGTAAATAGAGTATCCCGTTCGGGCTCAATCTCTGTTGCTAATTCATCGATTTCGTCTTTCGAATAGGTGCTTAGTAGATTATTAGAGTAAATGCCGATTTCCGTTAATTGTTTAATAAGGTGGAAGAAATCTCCGTATTTTAAGGTGTGGTCATATCCGCGGTTATGGGCCGCCTTTTGATACAATTCCTTTAAAAATAAACGGGCCGCGACAAAGGTCCAATCGGGCTGGTCCATGGCAATCTGATTGACGGCATAGAGGAGTGCTTGCTGGTTGGCATCAGCCTCCGGCACGACCATTTCTCTAATTTGTTTTTCAAGCATGGTTGTATCCAATTGGTATCTTTCTGAAGCTTGTTTGATACAATCTAATACTAATTGAATTTCATCATTTACTTTTGTAGTCATCGTCATATCCCCTTTAACAAAAAAATCCGCTCAAGGGATTTGAGCGGATGAAACGGATCACTTCACAAAAGGAAAAAAGAAGACATCCTGCCTTTTGCTGCCACCGTTCATCTCCTCAATCCCCGAAGAAGTGAAACTACTTAAGAAAGACAGGTCTCCTGACTTTTGCGTCATTCTACTTTGAGCCCTTCCCATATAAGCGTCTATTTTCATAAACTCTCTCATACAGTGGTTTGCTCATTTCGTCAGCAATTACAGTTGCGGGGGCAGTTTCGGATTCTCACCGGATTCCCTATTAAGCCGCTAGCGGCATCTTTTCCTAAGGTGAATACAATATATAGTTGAATTTTAAAAAAATATAACAATATGTAGATGTTAAACTATAAACAATCATAGTATAAATATTTTTAGATTTCAAGTATTTTTGTGCCAGGCACCATCTAATACTTGATGGAAATATTCTACTAGAGCAGTAAACGTTTGTTCCCTCGTTGCATTTCTACTGGGCGGTATATGGTTAACGGAACGAATATTTTTCTAGATATATCAAATATAAACAAAGCCTTGATTCTTCATAAGAAGATCAAGGCTTTGTTTATATCCAAGACGATTGGGATGATTAGTTATTTTTTACGGATTACGAAGATAACCGCTACTAAAGCTAATAAAACAGAAATAATCGATAAGATTAATGGAAGCGAATCAGTTTTGTCAGATTTGGTCTTCGTTTCTTCCTTTTTCGTTTTTTTATCTTGAGGTGTGGTGCTATGTGAATCATGATGATCTGTCGACGTACCTGCAATGATGTCAGTGATGGAATGAGGTGTATCTGCACCTTCGTCACCAGTCCATTCCACTATGCTGCCATCTTTATAGTATTGATAGGCGTCCCAAGCGGCTTTCGTAGCATTATCAGGGTTTTTTGCAACAAAGGTAAATTGTTGAAATTGGCCTGGCAGGATGCCTTCACCAGTTGCCTCAAATGTAAATGTTTTGACTTTTCCAGCCGCATCCTTTTCCGAGCTATAATTCCAGCCTGGTACAGGTTGATAGGACATAATTTCTATCCCTGTTGGTGCTTTTATGGTGACTTTTGTTGTTGGAATCTCTTTTTCAACTGGAACTTTTAAGGTATAAGTTTCCCAAGCACCTGTCATGGAAGTTTTTGGTGCTACGGTAACATGTGCACTAGCGATACTACCAAACAAAAATAGTCCTAAACAGGTTGGTAACAAAACCTTCAACATTTTCTTTAATGGATTTCTCATTTCTTATTCTCCTCTTAGTAAAATTAATAGCCTTCTAGATGATTGCCCTGTATTCTCTAGCTATCTTTTATCATAAAGGGAATTTGTGATAAAAAAGTGAAGTTTTTTATTTTTATTGATGTTTTAAAATGGGCTGTTGATTTCCGCTCCAATCAACGAGGTTATAAAATCAACATTGCTCTTTATTTCACAGTTTTTCTCTAAACAAACTTCTTTTGTTATTTCGAATATCCCTGACATTTCCATAGTTAATTTTTTCAATAAAACTTCACAAATTATTGGTAAGCTAGTTATGATACTTATATTACTAACTAAAAAGTGAGGAATAATCTTGGATGGATATTACGATCATGATCGTAGATGATGAAGAACAGATGAGAGTATTGGTGAAAACATTTTTACAAAATGTAGGATATACCGTTGTACAGGCAGCTAACGGAATAGAAGCTCTTTCAAAAATCAAAGCAAAAGCGCCGGATCTTATGCTTGTCGATATCATGATGCCATATATGGACGGTTTTACTTTTGCGGAAGAAGTGAAAAAAATTAAAGATATTCCCCTTATTTTCTTATCGGCTAAAGGAGAGGAATGGGATAAGGTGTATGGATTAAGAATTGGTGGCGATGATTATATCGTCAAACCGTTTCATCCTGGTGAACTCCTAGCGAGAATAGAATCAGTATTGAGGAGAGCAAAGATTGCCTCGTTGCCAGCGACTCGATTCATGTTTGGCCCACTTATCTTAGATATTGATTCACATACAGCCATGCTTGATGGCCAATCCCTGTCCCTAACGCTAAAAGAGTATGAGTTGCTTCATTTACTGGCTAAAAATAAAGGGAAATTGTTTTCCAGAGAACAGCTGTTACATTCGATTTGGGGCTATGGATACACGGGCAGTGAACGGACGGTAGATACACATATTAAGACATTGCGCTTGAAACTAAAAAGTAATAGCAGTCTTATTCAAACCATTTGGGGGAAAGGCTATAAATTTGAGGTGTAATGAGTGAAGACAATGAAGTTTACTCTAAGTCAGAAAGTATTTGTCCTAATTTTAGCGATTATTGCCTGCACTATTTTCTTTTCTTTTCTCTTCCTTCATTTTCTTTACAAAGACTTATATTTAAAAAGCATCCGTGATTCGGTGATTTATCAAGGAGAAAATACCGCCTCCCATTTTCATTATGGGTCATTAAATGATGAAATCATTGATAAAATCCATTGGTTTAACGTTGTTTCTGAATATGAAGTGATTGTCGTTAGTAGTTTTGAAGAGCTTGATGATCATTTTCCTTATAACATTGACGGTGAACACTTGATTAAACAAAGTGATCAGAAGAAATTAGCACAGGGAAACTATATTATTAAAGAAGGTCATGTGAAAGAAATGGACCGAAATATTGTTGGGGCAGTGTTTCCTATTCAGAGTGATAACGGGCTGATTGGGCTGATATTTATCTATGTCCCGCTAGCGGCCATGCAAGAAGTTTTTCAAGGGAGTATTCCCATCCTCATTCTTGTAGGCAGTATTTATTTCATTTTGTTGTTTATTGTCGTGAATAGAATTCGAAATTCCCTATTCAAGCCATTAACGGACATTCAACAACTGTCTAAAGAGGTAGCAAACGGAAATTACTCAAGTCGGCTTGACCCAGATAAAATGGATGAAGTCGGTCAACTTGCGGAAGCCTTCAATTTAATGAGTTCATCTTTGGAAAAGCAAGAAGAACGGAAAAAAGAGTTCATTTCAAATGTTGTTCATGAATTAAGGACACCATTAACGTATATTGGTGGTTATACACAAGCACTTAAACAAAATTTATATTCTTCTAAAGAGGAAGCCGAAAGTTATTTAACTACAATTGAAAAAGAAACGGAGCGATTAAACAAAATTGTTCATGATTTGATTGATTTGAATTATTTGCAAGAAAATTTGTATGGAGTAGAAAAGGAACCAATTGCGATTGCCCAGCTTCTCTTTGACACGATCGACCTTTTTCAGATTCGCCTGGCACAAAAGAATATTCAAACCCAAATGATCATTCATGAGGACATTATTATTTGTGGGGATACGAAGCGAATAGAGCAGGTATTTTATAATATTATTGATAACGCGATAAAATATTCGCCGCCCGCAAGTGAAGTAAAGGTGGAGTTACGAGCAGAAGCTGAAATGATGGTATTTCGTGTTACCAATAAAGGAAATGTCATTAATAAAGAAGATCTCTCTCGAATCGGAGAACGTTTTTTTCGAACAGACAAGGCACGTAGCCGATCTACCGGTGGATTTGGATTAGGTATTTCGATCGTGAAGCAAATTGTTACCTTGCATCATGGTACTTTTTCGATATCAAGCGATCCTGTGGAGGGGACGATTGTTATGATTCAAATTCCCGCTTTCTATGAAGAATAGCTCGGCAATTCGAGGGAGTGTCTAATTAAAAGGCCGTCCTATTGTAAACGGGCCACCTACCAAGGAGAAACAAGCATGATGAGAAAAATATGTCTACTAATACTCCCGCTATCTTTTATCTTGTTAACAGCATGCGGGATGAACAAAGATATACCCTATCAAATCAAACCATTTACATTTACAGATCAAAACGAGCAGCCATTCGGCTCGAAAAACCTAGAGGGGAAAATCTGGATCGCTGACTTCGTATTTACGAATTGCGAAACGGTCTGTCCTCCGATGACAGCAAGTATGACTGAACTTCGTGATGCCATCAGGAAGGAAGATCTTCCTGTTGAGTTTGTCTCGTTCAGTGTCGATCCAACGGTGGATATGCCCGATAAATTAAAAGGATATTTGGGGAAATTTACGAAAGCTGAAGCAAACTGGCATATGCTGACTGGGTATGGGCAAAAGGAAATCGAAACATTTGCACTTGAAGAATTTCATACACTGATCCAAAAACCGAACTCATCTAATCAGGTGATTCATTCAACCCGATTTTATCTAATTGATCAAAATGGGAAGATTGTGAACCAGTATGGCTTTCAAAAATCTCATTTTCCAGAGATAATTACTGATATAAAGAAAATCGCAAAGCACTAATTGTGCCGTGTCCTCGATTTTTGGAGGTAGGCGGTAACAATCCAGCCCCATTTGTGCCCTAGAACCCACATTTTCCTGATTACGGTCATTAAGTGATCCCAGGTGTTAGGCACCATCCAGGTAATTGGAAATAAGGAATGCTCAGATTGGTTAGAATAAAACGGGAAAGGGGTATGAATATGGACTTTACAATTAACTGGAAAGGAAAAATGGCATTTGGGGGAGTTACTCCCTCTGGGCATGAATTTAAAATGGATGCGGATCCGCAAGTCGGGGGAGAGAACACGGGGGCGCGACCTACAGAAATACTGCTGCAGGCCGTTGCAGGCTGTACAGGAATGGATATTATCTCAATTTTGCATAAAATGCGCATAGAGCCTTCCGCCTTCCAAATGGATGTTACTGGCGAACGTGCAGAGGAGCATCCCAAAAGATTCACAACCATAAACATCCATTATGCGTTTGATGGAGAATTGCCGGAAGATAAGGTCATCCGAGCGATTCAATTATCAAAAGACAAATATTGTTCCGTCTCCCATTCCTTAAATTCGGAAATAACCGTAAGCTATTCCATCAATGGTGTTAAAGGAGAAAAGGACATATAACTTTTTAAAAATAAATGCCTTTTTACTGGAACTTGGTGTCAGCCCCCCTAAGCTCTCATGCCATCCTAGGTCAGGATGGCATATTTTCGTTGAAAGCGTTTTAGGATGTGCATCCAGGTTGTGCTAAATAGAAATAGGAAAAAAACATTTGAAAGGGCGTGGGCTAGATCGAAATAAAAGCTAGCGATATAGGCTGATACGAAGGTTGCCCATGTAAAGTCACCCAGGAATCCGAGGATAAACCATAGATTCATGAACCAGCCAAATAGAAAACCAACCGCAAATCCATAAATGGATAATCCATATTTATTGTTCATAAAGCGGGTATGACGAAGCATGCCTGCCACCAATCCAGCCATTCCCCATGCGTACATTTGCCAAGGGGTCCATGGTCCTTGACCAAGAAAGATATTGGAGACAATCGCTGCCGTTGCGCCAATAATAAAGCCCGCCTCAGGTCCGAGTACCATGGCACTGACGATGATCACAAAGGTTGTCGGCTGGACACTTGGCAATGGCGCAAAGGGGACGCGGCTAATCGCGGCAATTGCGGCGAGGACCGCCAATAAGACAATCTCTTTGCTCTCTATTTTCTTCAATTCGAAGCGGGCAAATAATGGTATCGTGGTTAGTGCGATGATCGCTGTACAGACGATCATATAAGGCTTATCGTCAAATAGTAATACCGATATAAATAATAGCCCAAGGACCATAAGGGATGAAGTGATTAAGATTGAACGGGAAGTCTCCAAGCTGCACAAGCCTCCTCCAATGTTAATATTTCAGGTACATGGGTGTCTCTTGTCACCCGATTGATGGCCGTTGTGTAAAAATAATTGCCTTTCAGCACCTGTTCAGTGCGGCCATCAACCGTGATCATCCCATCAAATAACATTAAGCACCGGTTGACGTGACTTGCAGCAAACTCAATATCATGGGTCACCATTATGATTGTCATGCCCTTTTCGTGCAGTTCTTTAAGCATCTCCGCAAACTGTTGCTTAGAAACGGGGTCCATCCCTTTTGTCGGTTCGTCAATGAGCAGCACATTAGGGCTGGAAAATAAAATGGTTGCTAAGGCAGCTTTTTGCTGCTCACCCCCGCTGCAATCATGGATGTGTTTTAAGAGTATATGATCAATCCCTAATTGTTTCGTTAACGATGCAATTCGTTCTTTGGGATTACTTATTGGGAATCGTGCTGCTAGGTTCATCAGTTCCTCTTCCAGTGTTTCGGCCATAAAGCACAGCAACGGATTCTGCGGCAGATAACCAATCTCCCGTTCTAAATCTGCCTTTTTATACGTTCTGATTTTTTTACCCTTCAGTAATACCGTTCCTTTTATCGGTTTAATGATTGCGGTACAACATTTTAGGAGCGTGCTTTTCCCTGACCCATTGCCACCAACAATCGCTAAATAATCACCTTCGTAGACGTTTAAGGATAAATTTTTTAGAACATAAGCGTCATCCTTGTTATATTTATAGTGGATTTGCTTGCACTGTAAACTGATTTTCCTGTCTGGATTAGCTGGTGGAGTGTCCGGTTCGCTACCCTCTATTTCTTGAAGCTGATGTAACCATTTATGAGCTTCTTTGACAGTAATCGGTACTTCGTTGAGAGCGAATCCTGATGATTGAACATAATAAAACAACTTTGATACAGACGGAAGGTATGGTAAGAATCGTTCGTCCTTTTCCGTCCAGACTTGATGAATGACCGACTTAGCGGTTCCTATGTATTGCAGGCTACCTTCAGTAAGAAGCACCACACGATCGGCAATCGAATATAACTCTTCTAACCGATGCTCGACTAATAGGATTGTGATGCCAAATTCCTCATTCAATCGTTTTAAAAACTGCAGAAATTCTTTCGATTGAACGGGGTCTAATTGTGATGTTGGCTCATCTAATAATAATAGTTTTGGTTTTAAGAGCAATACACTAGCTAAGTTAATTAATTGTTTCTGACCGCCGGATAATGTATGGGTGTCGGCTTGTAATAATGAAGCTAATCCAAAAAAATGGACCATTTCCGCCACTCTTTGTCGCATTTCCTCTGAGTTGACCCCAAGATTTTCCATGCCAAAAACTAATTCACTTAACACATCCTCCATGACTATTTGATTCTCAGGATTTTGAAAAACAAAGCCAATCTCTTGGGAGGATGTTTTTTCCGCTACCGATTCTAGTGGCATGCCTTTGTAGGTGATTTTTCCTGACAACTCCCCGACAGGCGTGAGCTCTTTTTTTAACAATTTGAGAAGGGTGGTTTTCCCACAACCAGACGGCCCGGCGATCACAATGAATTCTCCTTCTTCGATGGTGAACGATACTTGATTGAGTGCATGATGGGAGGAATCCGGATATTGAAAGCTTACGTTGTCTATCTTGATATACGCCATCTTAGTTGTTCCCCTCCTTCAACGATTAGTGGAAAACTGACGAGCAAGAAAAAGATTCCATAATAAAGCCAATCCAGAGAGGTAAATGTCAGCGTGCCTAGTTCAGGATAGATGGTTAATACCCCATGCTTTTGCTTAGCACCGACAATGCCGATCATGGTTAATCCTAAGAGAACAATCATCATTCCCCATTCCTTTGCCGTCATGAGAAAGGTTTGATAGCTTGTCCGTTTTCTTGATAAGCCATATCCTCTGGCTTTCATTGACTCTGCCGATTGCAGGGCCTCTTCTAAGGACCAGGTCAGAAGCTTCTGCATATAAAGCATGCCTACTTTTGCCCTTGTTTTCACAGTGCCTTGGGACATGGAATAATTTCGAACCTTTTGAACTTCATAAATTTCCCGCCATCTGCGAATAAAAAGCGGGACAAAGCGAATGGTGAGCATCAGCAGTAATCCTAATTGCGGCCAAACCTTTGAAAATAAAAACATAAACTTTCTGCCATTAAGGACGTGGTTAAACGATAGAAAGAGCACTAAAATACTAATAAGCATGAACGCCATGACGACACCATAAAGTAAGGCCTCAAGTGTAATCGGGTTATCGCGGAAATAAAATAATATGTTCGAACCGCGATGGACAAAAAATGGATTTAGGATCATGACAATCAATCCCATCACAATAAAAAAGGGAAAGGATTTTTTTACTTTTTCCTTATTCCCATGCAGGAGATTAATCAGAAGGAGCAAGATAATTGCTGTTATCAGGAAAATCGGATGTAAAAAAAGCATGACATTCAAGCCTACACATCCGTAATACAGCAAATGTATAAACGGATGATGATTCTGTGTGGATGTACTCATGTCGACACCTCCTTGAAAAATCAGACCACCGCCACTAACTGGCGGTGGCATAAACGTGAACTAGTTCGGCTACTGCTGGTTTCTACAGCGAATCATTATCGGAACGGCTTAAGCTCAGCGCCAAGATCCTTTCCTAAATCAAGCGTATAGAGCCATTCAATTCGATCGCCATTTAAAAGTGGTATGACACCGGCACCTCTATTTGGAAAAATGCCATTTACTCTGAACATCCAACCACTTCCTTGGCCTTTATCGAATTCGAATAGGTTATCAATGCCTTCAACGTAAGCCGTGGCCCCAGTCCCTCCGCGAAAGGACATGGGGATTTTCTTCTCTCTTGTCATCTTTATTAGCACATCCAGCACGGTGTCTCCTTCTTTAATCTCCACTGTGGTTGCAGGTAGGATTGTACCGGTTTCTTTATCGGCCATGATGGACAAAGAAACTTTTGATAAAGCAGGTGTTTGTGTATCACTTGTATCTTTTGGTTTGTCACTCTTCTCAGGATTTTCATTCTTCTGCTCACCATTAGCAATCGTGGGGGATTTATCACTGCTGGTCTTTGGCGATGGCTGACTGGTTTCTTCCTGTTTAGAAGAAGAGACTGTTTGCTTTTTCTCAACTGGTTTTTGTGTCGATGGCACTGTACTATTCTTTGCTGGTGTACGATCTTTCGTGCTACTTGCCACGCTATTACTTGCCACACTATTACTTGCCACACTATTACTTGCGACGTTATTACTTGCCACATCAACCTGCTCAGCTTCATTACTTTCCTGTATTTCCGACTTATCCTCATCTACTTTACTAGCTTTATTCTTTGCCGGAATATCTAGTTTCGTTTGTTCCACTACAGGAGCTGACTGGTCTGCTGCTGCATGGCCATTTTTATCCCCAAACCCATAGACCAGACCAATGATCCCTATCGTAACTATAAATATAGAAAAAATAGATAATAAAAGTTTAGTAGAACGTTTCATGAATGAGCCTAAAAAAGGCTTCCCTCCCTCCATTACTTGTTCATTTTTAGCTTAAGGTTCCTCAGGCTGTATATAACAGCTCCGATTAGGGTTAACAAAGCACCCAGCAAAATCAAATTCCATTGTTGGGATGCTGTCTTTGGCAATCCATTTCCTGTGCTGGAATTCGTGCTCACTGTTCCCGTTTCAACACTTTGACCATTGTCCTGATTTGGCTTGATACTGTTGTCAGGGTTGTTCGTGTCAGTTGTTTCCGGTTGGTCAGTGGTGTCCGGCTTGTTATCGCTAGGATCTGTCGGCTGTTCATTGTCAGTTGGATTGCTACCATCTGGGTCATTCTCTGCAGGCGGAACATCTGGGTCATTTCCAGCCGGCGGAACATTCGAATCATCGTTACCAATTTTTTCGTAGGTCACTTGATAGGTTTGGATGGTTGTGTCCTTCTTACTAGAAGCAGTAACGGTAATGGTATTTAACCCTTCACGTAACTGGAGGGTATAATGCCCCTCGGCATTGGTTGCAAGGTCAGAATCGTTGAAAGTGAGCGTATGCGTGATATTCTCCCCTTTCCCATTTAAGGCAGTAACAGTAATGTTTAACTGCTCATCATTGACCGTTTGACCGTCTTCTACCCCCTCAACGGTAATGGTCGGTTTAGTTTCAGGTGGAAATTGATAAAGGTATCCTCCTTCTTCCAAAAATAGCTTGTAGGCTACTAATGCCTGTAACGCTTGTTCGGTTGCCATCGCATCCGCTTTATTTTGTGATTGAATATGTTTAAAGCCACCGTCCGTATATTGGAAGCTTAATAAATGACTAAGTAAATTATTTCCCTCTTTCGTAAAAGCGGCTGAGGTTGGATCGATCCCTGCACTGGACAGGGCGATTATGACTTGTGATGTTGTTTCACTGGAAACGCCGCCAACAAAGGGGTCATTAAAACCACCATTTGTTGCTTGTTTTGCTGATAAAAATTGAACAGCACGATCGATGGTTGTCCTCACATTCTCTTGAGACTTATAAGGAGCAATTGCTATTAACGCCATTGCCGTCATATCGTAACTTGGGCTCGTCCCAAATAATGACCAGCTTCCGTCTGCATTTTGGCGGGACAGTAGTTCGTTCAATAATTTTTCTTTCGTCCACTTGGCATTCGCTGGAATATCAAATGGTTGACTATCTAAGGCAATTAAGGCAAATATGGGGCCGTTAATCCCTTGTGCGGTCATTGAATCCGTTCCAGGGGTCCAATCAACACTATTGTAGATTTTCTCGACTAGATTCATCCCATACAGATTCGTTGGATCTTTTCCAATCGCCGAAGCCGCGATCACCAATCTCTCAACATCAGTGATTTTTACCCGACTGGCATTAATGACTTGAGAATCAAGTGTCGATAAAAAGTGATCCTCATAATAACTAGAAGGGACTTCCTCGCCTGAACGGGCGATGCCAACCGCTTCCCATTCGCTATTTATACCTGATTGCGATTGTTTAATACTATTTACAGCACGAGCTATCGCTGTATTAATAGTTGAGAGATTACTAGTTTCTACCTCATTCTGCCCAGCAGCAGCTACTTGAGCGGATGTGAAAACAGGAATAGTAAGTGAAAATGTTAATACTAAGGTGATGATAAAGGTGGAAATAAAATGTAATTTACGCAAAATCAAACCCTCCTCATGAATTTTTATATAAAAAAAGCCTTGATTCTCCATAAAGAAGATCAAGGCTTTGTTAATATCAAATATAACTGGATAACGGAAAACACCAATATATGCATACAAACTAAGCTTCGCCTTTTCACGGAAGGTTCCACAAAAATACATTTTGGCAGTTCTCCTGACTTTTGGGTCATTGCTTCCTCCTGCCTTCCCGAGTATGTAACTCAGTGACATTGAATAGAAGGTTGCTCTCCAATTACAGTGGCCGGACCGTTCATGATTCTCACATGATTCCCTTTTCATTTCTTGCATTCTTATCGTCTGCAAAAAAACCAATATGCAATACTATGTAATTGTCACAAATTAGCATAACCCATTTATCGCAACAATTCAATGGGATATTGGTAAATATTAGAGGGACTGCTAGTCGCGAAAAATTTATTGTCAAAAAAACAAAAGACGCTTGTCCCAACGTCCCACTATTGCATTTTATAAAGGACGTATCCTGTGAAGAGCTGGAAGAGGTCGGTGAATTTTTTGGGATTTTTGTTTGTTAGGATTTCGATTCTTTGCAGGCGATAGGCTAAGCTGTTTCGATGGATATGGAGTTCCTTTGAAATCGCATTCATATCACCGCTATGTTTAATATAGCAGATCAGTGTTTCCATCAGCTCATGGCCTTTTGGATTTTCATCCAGTTCCTGATAAAAATCTCTCATCTCGTCAAAGGATATATCCTTATTTGTTAAATAATCAATAAATGTTACGTCCTCGTAAAAGCTGCATGCTGGGGGGAATTGCATTTTTTCGGTAATTTCAATGGCTCTTTTTGCCTCTTTTACAGATTTGGCCACATGAGTAGAACCTGTACCGACACCGATTTTCGTATCATCCTCTGAAATGGAAACTTGCAATCTTTTTAAAATATTACGATCACTTGGCACAATAAATAATACGGTGTTTTGATTTAATCTAAACGTATATTCCTGATCAAGTAAACTAGGTTCCTTTGGGATGTGTCCCTGCACAATCACTGCTTTTCTCATAAGACGCATATTAATCCCGATTGCCTCGCCGTCATTGATAAAGGCAGCATCATATTCTTCGTTTCGAAAGACCCATTGATACAAAAACTCTTCCTTCAATTGCTCTTTAATTCGTCGCTCTTTAAATAAAAACTCCTGGTTAATTAATAATTCCGAAGTGACGCGAACTAATTCAGCGAACGGCCCAACGATAGTTGGATCCCCACTGATTCCAATCACACCAATCAATTTATTTCTAAAGTGGATGGGAATGTTGACACCCGGTTTTGAGGGACCTTCTGAATGATAGATTGAAATAATCTTTTTCTGTTCAATCGCTGAAATCGCCCCTTGATGATAGGTGCCGATTCTTTGGGGATCACCGCTTCCAATAATTAAGCCCACTTCATCCATAATATTTACATTATAGGGAATGACCTTCATCACCTTATCCGCAATCTCTTGAGCGAGAATTTTGTTAATTTTCATCGGGTTAACCTCCTTAACTATGAATGAGAGTTTGAGATTATGACAAGAATGCATTGTGTATTTGCCCAAAAAATATCGAATTTTCTTATTAATTTGAATGATGATATATTTGTAAGACAATTATACAATAAGAAATGTAAACGGTTACTAAAAAATGCACTGGAAGTAATAAAATTGTTCATTTACCGTCACGTAATCGCCACTTGACTTATTTCCATTGCCAGAAACATCTATGAATCTAAAAATTTATTGTTCAAATGACCAAAAAAGGAAAAATAACCTTAGTGAACTGAACGAAGATTTTTTCTCCCAAACCGTTTATGATATGAATGTGAAAAGATTCACAATCTAAGTGTTTTCCACAAGAATTCTGAGTTAGTTGTAAGACAAAAAGAGCTAGGAGGAGCCAACGATGTTTAAGCCAAAAGGGGTCATTCCCGCGTTAGTTACACCATTGGACAAAGATGGGAAACTAATGGAAGATGCACTAAGAAAAGTCATTGACTACACCATTGATGGTGGCGTTCATGGGTTGTTTATACTGGGAAGCAGCGGTGAAATTTACGGGCTGACACCCGAACAAAAGCGCCGGGTTGTAGAAGTAACAGTGGAACATACCGCTGGCAGGGTCCCTGTTTATTGCGGGGCGAGTGAGATTACGACAAGAGACTGTATTCAAACAGCTCAAATGGTTCAAGAAATTGGCGGTGTTTCCGCTCTGTCTGTGCTTACTCCTTATTTTATGACACCAACACAGCAGGAGCTGGCGGAACACTTTAAAGCGATTGCCAAATCAACGGACCTGCCGATTATCCTTTATGGGAATGAAGGCCGGACACAGGTGAAAATTGATGTGAAGACATGTGAGGAACTCAGCAAGGTTGACAATATTATCGGGATTAAAGACTCAAGCGGCGATATGACGAAAATGGCCGAGTATTTAAGAGTAACCGATCGTGAAACATTTTCAGTCCTAGCTGGCCGTGATACGCTCATCTATGCAGGACTTTGCCATGGAGGAAGCGGTGCCATTGCCAGCACCGGAAATATTGCTCCTAAACTAGTATCCGATATTTACAATACATTTATGGCTGGCGACTATCAAAAATCACTTGAACTGCAATTTAAACTGGCACCATTAAGACTAGCGGTTGATAAAGCCACTTTCCCTGTCGTTTTAAAAGAGGGCTTAAGAATGGTTGGGATTGATGTTGGCTATGCCTTTGCGCCTGCAGCCGAAATGAATCCTGAAAGTAAGCAGCTTTTGGTAGATGTTCTTAAAGATTTAGAATTATATCAATCTATTTAACTCCCTTTGAAAGGAAGAAAAGACAATGCCATTATTATATGTTGCCTTAGCCGTCGCCCTCATTTTAATTTTGATGATGCCGATGAAAATGAATGGATTTATTGCCTTAATCGCTGCCGCTTTACTGGTTGGTTTTCTCCAAGGAATGCCGATGGACAAATTGCTTGGATCCATATCAGGCGGTATCGGCGGACAACTGAATAGCTTGATTTTGATTTTAGGCTTTGGTGCGATGTTAGGGATGGTTATGGCTGATTCCGGGGCTGCCCAGCGGATTGCCAATACCTTAATTGACAAGATGGGGATCAAACGAGTTCAACTTGCGATGTTGATCGCGGCTTATATCCTTGGAATTACGATGTTCTTTGAAGTCGCATTCGTGTTATTGATTCCGCTTGTCTTCACGGTTGCTCGTCAAACAAAATTGAACTTGCTTTGGATCGCGATTCCAACAGCAGTTGGATTATCTACCACACATAGTTTCCTCCCTCCGCATCCAGGACCTGCGGCTGTTGTAGGGGTTTTTGGTTCAAGTATGGGATTAACGCTATTATATGGTCTCATCATTGCTATTCCTGTAGGCGGTTTCATCGCGATGCTTTGGCCGAGATTACCGTTTGTTAAAAAGATCAATCCAAGTATCCCAGAGGGACTAGCATCAAACAAAATCTTTACAGAAGAAGAAATGCCAAGTTTCTTAGCGAGTGTTACCTCTGCTCTTGTACCAGTTATCCTAATGGGAATATCTGCGGTATGTGAAATCGCATTACCAAAAGAGAATAGTTTTCGATATGCGATGGAATTCTTTGGATCTGCCCCAATCGCCTTAATGATTGCGCTGGTGCTTTCCTTCTATCTATTAGGAACGCGAGTAGGGCGTTCAATGAAAGATGTTATGCAATCTTGTGCAAATAGTGTCAAACCGATGGCGATGATCATTCTTGTTATCGGTGCAGGCGGTGCCTTTAAACAAGTACTAGTCGATAGTGGTATTGCTGATTATATTAAAGATTTAACGAATGGATGGGATATCTCACCAATTATTCTCGCTTGGTTAATTGCTGCGATCCTTCGTATTGCCCTTGGTTCGGCAACTGTAGCAGTTATGACGGCTGCCGGTGTTGTCCTGCCAATCGCACAAAGCTCTGGTGTAAGTATGGAATTAATGACCCTTGCTGTTACATGCGGCAGTGTGGCTTTCTCACACGTTACAGACCCTGGTTTCTGGATGTATAAAGAATACCTCAACTTATCCGTTGGGGATGCGCTTAAAACAAGAACGACCTATACAACGGCTCTCGCGATTCTCGGTTTGGCCGGTGTATTGCTTCTAAATCTATTTGTAGGTTAATCCATTTTTGAAAAAACCGCGGGCAGTAGAATGATCAATAGCTGATTTACTGCCCGCAACGTTTCTCAACATTTGTGAATAAGAGAGCATTTCTCTTTATATAAAAATATTTGTAGGAGTGAAGATGAATATGAAGAAAATTGGATTTATCGGCCTAGGAATTATGGGTAAGCCGATGAGCATGAATTTAATCAAAGCCGGTTATCAATTGATTGTGAGTGATTTTAATAAAGAGGCTGCGAAAGAACTTGAACAATTGGGTGCAGAAGTAGAATCTACGCCAAAGGCAATTGCGGAAAAATCGGATATTGTCATCACAATGCTGCCAAACTCTCCACAGGTAAAAGAAGTGGCATTGGGTGAAAATGGTCTGATTGATGGCGCCCGCGAAGGATTAATTTATATTGATATGAGTTCGATTGCCCCTGCTGCTTCACAGGAAGTGTATCGTGCCTTAGTTGAAAAAGGAGTCGATATGCTTGATGCGCCTGTCAGCGGCGGGGAGCCAAAAGCAATCGATGGAACCATCTCTGTCATGGTCGGCGGTAAGAAGGAAGTTTTTGAACAATCGAAGGAAGTATTGGCGGCAATGGCTGGCTCCGTTGTCCACGTCGGTGAAATCGGTGCTGGTAATGTTACAAAGCTTGCCAATCAAGTCATCGTTGCATTAAACATTGCTGCTGTTTCAGAAGCATTTGTTTTAGCACAAAAAGCAGGCGTTAACCCAGAGGCTGTCTTTGAAGCGATCCGCGGCGGGTTAGCAGGAAGTACGGTTTTAGAGGCCAAAGCTCCAATGATGCTTGATCGCAATTTCAAACCAGGATTCCGGGTTAATTTACACATCAAGGATTTAACGAATGCCTTGGAAACGAGCCATGAATTTGGCGCGCCAACCCCATTAACAGCAGCTGTGTTAGAAATGATGTATGCCTTAAAGGTGGATGGCCATGAACTTGATGATCATAGCGGTCTATTAAAATACTATGAAAAATTAGCGAATGTTGAAGTAACACGATAAATTTTTTAAAAAAATTTACCATTTTGATTGGAGAGATCGCGATGAATACAGTTGAGAAAGTTGTTAATGTTACTCCAGTTGTTACAGAAATGGACGTATATCCTGTGGTCGGTCATGACAGCATGCTGCTCAATCTTAGCGGAGCACACGGTGCTTATTTTACTCGGAATGTTGTGATTGTAAAAGACAGTAATGGTAATGTTGGTGTCGGTGAAGTACCTGGCGGTGAAGGGATTCGTAAAACGCTTGAAGAGGCCAAATCATTAGTCATCGGTTCATCTATTGGTCAATATCATAATATCTTAAATAATGTTAGAAAAACGTTTGCAGGCCGTGACTCAGCAGGCCGCGGATTGCAGACATTTGATCTGCGGATTACCATCCATGCGGTAACAGCCATTGAAGCAGCATTGCTTGATCTATTAGGAAAGCATTTAAATGTTCCGGTTGCAGCCCTTTTAGGGGAAGGCCAGCAGCGCGATAAGGTAAAAACCTTAGGCTATTTATTCTATATTGGCGACCGCACTAAAACGGACCTTCCTTATTATAGCAATCTTGATTCTGATGTGGAATGGTATCGGATCCGCCATGAAGAAGCATTAACACCGGAAGCGGTTGTCCGTCTTGCTGAAGCTTCTCAAAAGCTATATGGCTTTAAAGATTTTAAGCTAAAAGGAGGAGTTTTAGAGGGCAAGGAAGAAATTAAAGCCATTAAAGCGTTAAAAGAAAGATTCCCGGATGCCCGGATTACCTTGGATCCAAACGGGGCCTGGTCATTAAATGAAGCTGTGGAGTTATGTAAGGATCTGCATGGAATTTTAACCTATGCTGAGGATCCATGCGGTGCGGAAAATGGCTATTCCGGCCGTGAAATGATGGCTGAGTTCAGGAGACAAACAGGTCTTCCGACGGCAACCAATATGATTTCAACAGACTGGCGTCAAATGGGTCATACGATTGCCCTGCAATCTGTTGATATTCCACTCGCTGATCCACACTTCTGGACGATGCAAGGATCTGTACGCGTAGCGCAAATGTGTCATGAATGGGGACTAACTTGGGGGTCCCACTCCAATAACCACTTTGACATTTCACTTGCGATGTTTACGCATGTTGCAGCGGCTGCACCTGGTAATATTACCGCGATTGACACGCATTGGATTTGGCAGGAAGGTACTGAACGGTTAACGCATAAACCATTCCAGATCGTCGATGGGGACATTGCGGTTCCTGACAAGCCGGGTCTTGGCGTGGAAGTGGACATGGAGCAAATTTATAAAGCCCATGAATTATTTAAAAATATGGGATTAGGTTCCCGGGATGATGCAGTGGGAATGCAGTTTCTTGTTCCAAATTGGAAATTTGATAACAAACGCCCATGCCTTGTTCGCTAAAGAAATTCTAAGGGGTGGCTGGAACAGTCACCCTTTCCTTTCCAAATCATTACAATAAATAAATGTAAAGGACAGATTGTTATGAAGTTTGTGCTAGCGCCCGATTCGTTTAAAGAAAGTATGACGGCGAAAAATGCTGCCCTTGCTATGGAAAAAGGAATAAAGAAAGTATTTCCTGACGCGGAATGTGTGATTGTTCCTATGGCTGATGGCGGGGAAGGGACTGTAGAATCTCTCGTTAGTATGATGGACGGTGAGTTGATCAGGACCGAAGTTCTCGGCCCATTAGGGGAAAAGGTAATAGCGGATTATGGTCTAGTTGATGCGGGCAGCACTGCTGTCATTGAGATGGCAAGTGCAAGCGGCCTGGAATTAATCAAACCTGAAGATCGCAATCCATTACGGACCACCACATATGGTACGGGTCAATTAATCAAACATGCTCTAGATAAAGGTGTGAGCCGAATTTTAATTGGCATTGGCGGAAGTGCAACGAACGATGGAGGAGCAGGCATGCTCCAGGCGCTTGGTGTCTCCTTTAAGGATCGCAGCGGTGAAGAACTGGCATTTGGCGGCGGCGCCCTAGACCAGCTACATTCAATTGATGTAAGTGGCATCGACGAACGATTAAAAAAGGTGAAAATTGATGTAGCCTGTGATGTAACAAATCCATTAGTTGGTGAAAATGGTGCTTCAGCGATATTTGGTCCGCAAAAAGGAGCAACCCCTGAAGTAGTAGTATTCCTTGATCAAAATTTAGCGCATTTTGCTGAGATGATTAAACAGCAATTGAATCAGGATATTGCCGATATGGAAGGTGCAGGTGCCGCAGGCGGACTAGGCGGAGGGTTAATGGCCTTTCTTGATGCAAGATTAGAAAAAGGGATTGAGCTTGTCATTGAGTATACCGGGCTGGAAGAGCGAATGAAAGGTGCCGACTTTGTTTTTACAGGAGAAGGCAGTATCGACGGGCAAACTTTGTTTGGTAAGACACCATACGGGGTAGCCTCCATTGCCAATCAATCTTCTATACCTGTTATTGCTTTTGCAGGCAGGATTGGCGAGGGTGTCGAGGCTTTATATGACAATGGATTTACCGCCATAGTCGGCATCTTAAATGGCGTCACCTCATTAGAGGAAGCACTGGATGCGGGAGAAGCTAATTTAGCATTCGCTGCAGAAAATATCTGCCGCGTTTTGAAAATTAATGTTGATAAAAGTTGAATGAGCTGCCGGTTATTTCCGGCAGCGTTTTTCAGTTAAAAGTTCATTTGGGGTGAGGGATATACTATAATAGGTTTACTAAAAGTATAAATTCGAGGAGCACTATGATGAAAGATTCTCCGAAAATAAAAGTCGAATCGTTAAATCGTAACACGTTATCAAAGCAAGTGCTTGAAAGCATTGTTCAACTCTTGATCAGTGGACAGTTGAAGCCTGGTGATAAGCTTCCGACGGAAATGGAATTAATGGATATTCTAGAGGTCAGCCGTCCTGTGTTACGGGAGGCACTCAGTTCACTTGAATCGTTAGGGGTTATTACCCGTAAAACACGGGAAGGCACGTTCTTCAACAATAAAATCAGCAGTCATCCCTTTTCGGTCATGCTAGCCTTAGCGCATGATAACCTGCAAGCGATGGTCGAGGCGCGTATGGCATTGGAATTAGGATTAATTACCATGGCTGCGGAAAAAATAAGTGATGAAGACCTTGTGCGCTTAAAACAAACAATTGATGACATTGCAAGCAGCAAAGACAATAACTACGGGGAAGCAGATATTGAATTTCACCGCATCATTGCGTTAAGTGCCGATAATCCGATTGTCGAAGGGATGATCGATTCGCTCATCGTTACCCATGTCAAAATTAACAGCGAGATAAGAGTCCGTGAACCAGAACGAACCATTCAACATCACACAGCCATATACGAAGCACTAGTGAATCGAGACCCATTCGAAGCCTTCCACCAAATGTACCTCCACCTCGACTACGTGCGCCAAAAAGTCCTAAAATAGGGACACCAGGGAAGCACGGGGACGGTTCTTTTGCTTCCTTTCAGTCCTAATTCCTACCTCTAGTGAGTGTTTTCTTTCAATCCAACCATCCTGTAGGAATTCTTGAAGTTTTATCGTTTTACGAACAGATAACAGCTCTTTTTGATGCATAAGAACCGTCCCTATGCTTCACTCTATCCTTCGGTATAAACTGCAATTAACACAACAGCAGCCTCTTCCCCGATATTCTTCACAAAGTGAGGGACACCTGCGCACCAACTGAACGTATCTCCTTCTTCTAATATAAATGTGTCTTCGCCTTGTTCCGCAAGAATTTTCCCCTTAAGGACTAAATGGCATTCTTCACCTTCATGTGCATTTTTTTCCCCTGTAGAAGCACCAGGAGGAAATTCAACTTGTCTGATGCTTAATCCTTCTCTAGATCCTAAATGCTCGACCTTTAAATCTGAGTCTTTAGACATCGTGAATACTCTTTCATTTTTCCTGATTACAGTCATGTGTTCATCTTTTTCTAAAAGCAAATATGGTAAGGGGACTTTTAAGAAATTGGCGATTGTTTGTAATGTACTGATTGATGGGGATGTGTTGTTGTTTTCAACATTGCTGATAAAACCCTTTGAAAGACCAGTTCCATCGCACATTTGGGCAATCGTTATTTTTTTTCTATTTCTAATCACACGTATTTTAGAACCGATATTCATGTTGATCACCTCAAAAGTTTCATATTAGTAAACTTAGTTCTATATTAACAAAATAATAATTGACATGCCAAGATTGTTTTTGGTATTTTTATATAGAAAACAAATATTCATATGAAGAAACCTAAAGTGTTTCTTGTTTGTTTGTATAAATAAATTTTTCCTGTTTAAAATACATTTGTTGAATACAAGGAGGATAACTGAATGGAAACCCCAATGATTTATGAACTGCGTCGCCCAAAGAATGTTATTCCAGGGAAGAAGTATCCCGCATTGTTTGTCATGCATGGGATTGGCAGTAATGAACACAACATGCTTTCGTTGGTTGATGGGTTAGAGGATTTCTTTTATATATTTAGTGTAAGGGGGCATCTATCCCAAGGACCTGGGTACGCTTACTTTACTATCCAGGGCTACGGTAAACCACATCGGGAAATATTCGATGAAGGGATCGATAAATTAACACACTTTATTGATTATGCATCTGAACAATATCCACTGGATCTAAACCAATTATTCCTGCTAGGCTTCAGTCAGGGAGCAATTGTTTCTATGACTCTAGGGTTAACACTTGGTAACAAAATAAAAGGTGTTGTCGCATTAAGCGGCTATATACCTCAATTTGTAAAAGAAGAATACACTATTAATCCTGGTAAAAATTTATCTATTTTTATTTCACATGGGGAATTCGATCAGGTTCTGCCATTTGAATGGGGTAAAGAAAATGTCGAATATTTCACTAAGTTAGGCATTCCTGTAACGTTTAATACGTATTCTGAAGGGCACACGGTAAGTGAAAATAATCTACAAGATTTTCAAACATGGCTATTAAATGATGTACAAAAATAAATAAAAACAAAGGGAGGAAATTTAGATGATGCCATCATTATTTGTAGCTCATGGTGCACCATTGCTTGCAATCGAAAATAATGAGTATACAAAATTTTTAACTCAATTGGGGCAAAATATGCCTCGGCCTAAGGCGGTTATTTTATTTTCAGCTCATTGGGAATCTAACGTCCAAAAGGTTAGCGATGTTGAACAATATAACACGATTTATGATTTTGGCGGGTTTGATGAAGCTCTTTACAAAATTCAATACCCTGCGCATGGAGATCAACAAATTGCCAAAGAAATAGAGGGATTATTTACTGAGAGTGGAGTATCCTTTGAATTTGATACACAACGTGGTTTGGATCATGGTGCTTGGGTTGTTCTCCGCTTACTTTATCCAAATGCAGATATTCCAGTCATCTCCATGTCCGTCAATTCTAGACTTACCCCAGATGAGCAATATAAAATTGGGAAGGCTTTGTCAGCATTACGAGCTCAGAACATTTTAGTAATTGCCAGTGGAGGTACAGTGCATAACCTCAGAGCGGTAAAGTGGAATGACAATGGACAGGTTGATCAATGGGCACTAGAATTTGAAGATTGGTTAGCACATCATTTGCAAAATTGGGATTTACCATCACTATTTAATTATGTTTCACTAGCTCCAAATGCAGAAATTGCTGTACCTCCATATGGGTCAGAACATTTTATACCTATTTTTTATGCGATGGGAGCAGCAGACGATAGCCAAAAAGCAACATTACTTCACCGCAGTTTTCGATATGGCAACCTTAGCCACAGCGTATGGCAGTTTGGATAATGTTCCGGAAATGATAAAAATGGAGTCATAAAACATGAATATCATTCAAGTCCATCTAATTGAAGGAAGATCTGCAGAATTAAAGCGGCAATTGATTTCAGAGGTTACTTCTGTTGTGAGCTTTAAAAAGGTTTAATCTCCGAATGAGGTTAAACCTTCTTGTTTTTAAAAATTACTAAAAATAAACAGAAGCATCTGCAATAAATGCAAACGCTTCTTCGGAGGATACTATATGTGATCTTGATATCGGTGGTAGTAATAGCATATGCAATGGAACTAAAAAGGATTGGACAAGTGATTATTTTTTATAAAAATTTGCAGTTGTCTTAATGCTGATAATCATTTTTCATTTGTCTGTCTACTATAAAGGGATGATATCACTCATGGAAACCCCTGTTTAAATCATTTGCTTACTCAGAATCCGCGTCGTCTTCTTTCGAATTCAAAGCGTCTTCTTCTTTCGAATTCAAACGGGAAAAATTCTCTTTCAAAAGGGAAAAACCGTCTTCTTCTAAAGCCGTCACGAAAAAACCTGTCTCTTCCATCAAATCCCCTAAATCCAAATGTCAATTAATTCATCCTCCGTTCATTTCAGACGTTGATATTCAATAGGACAGTTTAATTTAACCTGCCTTAAGTTCTGTACAATTTAGTAGCCGCCGCTCATAAAAGAAGCTCCTACAATGATAAGGAGAATAAACAATACAACGATTAACGCAAAAGCGCTTCCCATCCCATCACCCATGTATAACACCTCCAGCAATTATTTATTTAAACGCACCTTACTCAATGGCAAAAATCATATCGTTAGGTTTAATAACGAACTAACAGACGCTGGATAGTACGATAATTAGCAAAATGAACAATACAACGATTAATACAAAAGTACTGCCACCGCCATAGCCACCACCGTAGCCATAACCTCCGCCGTAACCACATGATCCGAAACACATATCTTTTCACCACCTATTGGAAAATTAGAGGGGAAACAATTTACCCTATATATATATTTCAAAGGACGAGGGCTGATTGGACACCTATCATAAGTGAAAGGAAAATGTTCGTGAACTGTTTTGAAACCTTCTAAAAATGAAAAGAAGCATCTGCAATAAATGCAAACGCTTCTTCGGAGGAAAATCTATTTGGAACTGGTTCGGAGGTAGTAATATCATATGCAATCGAACGAAAAAGGAATAGACAAGTGCTGATTTTAAAAAGTTTTGCAGATGGGATTTAATATTTCCACTAATCACCTATTACACTTGTCCATTTCAATATTTCATTCAATACGTATAATGTCGTATGTTTCAAAAGAAATTGGGGGTGAAAAAATGTCAGTTGAACATTTTCATGGATTGTGTCATAGACATATGGGTAGAGCAGTTGAAATCAGAACCCATGACGGGAGAATCCATAGGGGAATCATTCATCGTGTTGCCAACAACAGAGTTTTTCTTCAACCAATGGGACGACGACCTAGAAACCTAGGCGGTTTTGGTTATGGAGGTTGGGGCTGGGGCTGGGGCTGGGGCGCTGGAATCGCGCTTGGTACCATTGCTTCATTAGCTGTACTTTCTCTATTCTTTTGGTAGTTCATTTAAATTATTATATTTGATCATTTCTTGGTCCTACAAAAAACAGACGAAAAAATTTTTTCGTCTGTTTATTTTCCGTTTTATAGTACTATCTTATTATTTGAGCAATATTATCTGAAGGAATATTTAGGAGATCCTTACTTGTTTTGTTAGTTGCTTCAACATAATTCTTAACCAAATAATATCCAACACTGTACCCTGCCATTTTCGGATAGAAACGTAATCCATACAATATGTTTTGATGTTTACTATCACTTTTTAGAATATTTCTATTTGGGAACACTATGTTATTCCACATTTTCTTTAGTTCTTCATTGGAATAATATGATGTCCACGTAGCTAAAAATTCTTCACCCATTCTTTCACTTACTGCATTTTCAGCTAATCCTTCCAAAATGATTGTATCCAACAATACGTAATCATCTTCGTCTTTTTGATACTTGGATAACCGACAAACATGGTTATACTCATGTGTAAACAATGCCCTTATTTCCTTTTCTAAGTTATCCTCTGAAATAAATAAAAGTAGTTTATCTTTGAAGGCCAAACCTGATTTTCCGTTAAAGTCCTGTTTTAATTTTCGGTTGTGAATATCTGATGGAAAAATAAAAATAGGGATATTTGGTCCTTCCCACACTTTTTGAAGTCGTAGGTATTCCTCGTGTAGAATCTCCCATACTTTATTTTTTTGTAACTTTCTCACTACCTCTTTTCCGTTCCTGAGAGGATGGTACATTCCATATTGAGTTAAGTAATCGTAGATTTCGGAAGCTGAAGCATCCTCAAAGTGTACGATTAACTTTTCACATATTTCAATTGGTTTATGATATGAATTGTGTAACCACTGATCTGTTCTAATCACTCCCATATCTGCACCCCTAACTACATATTTCATTAAAAATACATTATGCACTTAGCTTATAAACGTTCCGAAGCTGATTAAACACTCTCCAAAATAAAAAGAAGCATCTGCAATACATGCAAATGCTTCTTCAGAGGTATAAATATGTGATTTGGTTCGGCGGTAGTAATAGTATATGTACTGGAACTAAAAAGGAATGGACAAGTGAAGATTTTAAAAGATTTTCTAAGTGGTATTATAAAAGAAATTAGACATCAGATTATTTGTTGACTTTCCAAAGGGTATTCCTAATCACTAGGATTAGTTTTGCCGCTATATCTATGTGAATGTGGATGGGAGCCATTAACAGTTGTTACGCCTTGAAAGTTATGAAAATGTCCACCATTTGGCAAAGGGACAGCAGGACCAGTAACGCCTCGAATTTCATGTTTATGCCCGTCATTAAAGGAAGTAACGGTATGGTAATTATGGGTATGGGGCACTCCAGTGGGTGCAGGCTCTGTTGTACCTGCATATCGATGTTCGTGCCCACCATTAAAAGAGGTTACTCCTGCAAAATGATGTCTATGAATTGGTCTTCCGTCCCATGAAGTTAGAAATAAAGTATGAGAATGCTCAGAATCCAAATTTGAATCTGCTGAATGAACAACAAATCCGGTAACCTTTATTTCCATACGATTTACCACCTTCCATATTCTTTTTTACACTTTATGATAATGGTCTATAATTAATACTTACTATTTTTTTAGATTGGAAGGTTATGATTACTTTATTAAAATTTGCAAAAGGCTCTGTTAAAAGTGAATGTTGATTTCCGTTCCAGGCGCGAGCGGTTCGCGGGGCGGGCGGTGAGCCTCCTCGGCGCTAAAGCGCCTGCGGGGTCTCACCTGTCCCGCTGCTCCCGCAGGAGTCTCGCGCCTTCCACTCCAATCAACAATGTGCTTTAACACAGCCTTGCAAAAAAAAAAGAACCATTAGGTCCAAAAAGATAAATCAAAGCTTTCTATTTTTCAGTGAAGGGACGAGGGCTCCTCGTCCCATTTTCATTATTTCGCCAAGTGGGACAAGGAGCCTGTCCCTATGGTCTTGACGATTTCAACGGCAAATTCGGCGCAATATTGACCGGCGGTTTCTAAATCTTCTATTTTATCACCTGAAACTTCAGAGTTTGAGACTGTTCTGACTGATAGGAAAGGAATGTTGAAGCCTTTTGCTACTTGTGCAACAGAAGCGGCTTCCATTTCTTCGACACTTGTACCTGCTTTCTTGTGGAACCAGTGAATTCGGTCTACTTCCCTGTTCCAAAAGTCGGAACTGCCGACTTTCCCGACCACTACTTTTCCATGCTTATACTTAGGGGCGGCACGTAACGCCGCTTTCACAAGGCCGGGGTTGCTCTTAAATGAGGCATACTCTTTTATTTCCCCATTTTCTCTCATTTCTGTTTTGACGAATTTCCATGTTTTTGGACGAATTCCCTGCCCCTCATCTAATCGCTCCGAGCTAAGCCTGCCGATATTCATCACCTCCACACCAATCACGGAATCAAATACACGGAAATTCGGGTCATGTCCTCCTGCCGTTCCTTGATTAATAATTGCCCTTGGATGATAGTGTTCGATCAGTAATGCGGTCGAAGCAGCCGCATGAACCATACCGATTCCGGTTCTGGATATGACGACGGGAATCCCCGTTATTTTTCCAATATAAAAGGTATAATTACCATGGGTCTCTTGTTTATATTGCCCCATTTCTTTAAGAAGAACAGAAATCTCGATGCCCATCGCTCCTTGAACAGCAATGGGCTGATTGTCTTTTTGGCGGCTGCCTGCTGCTTCCTTCGTGGAAGGAAATCCAGCTAGAAAAAATGCTATTATCATTAGTAATGCCGTAAAAATCCTCATCCAAAGACCTCCTCCAAAATTAGTCTCATCCATTTCGATGCTGTAGAATACTACGATTCGATTTAGGTAATATTATCTTTCAGCGATGAAGAATCTATCCAATAGCACGGGAGCATCCTTTTTGACAATGATTTTTAGCCATTTACGGGATATTTTATTGAAATAAAACAGGCACCATCATATCTTCTCTAAGAAGATGATGGTGCCTGTTTTTTTTTTGCGATAGGGGACAGTCCCATTGTCCCTAACAATAAAAAAGTGCAGATGATGATAAAAGAATACCCTTTGTTACCGCTTACATTGAATATCCACCCAGATATAATTGAACTGTAGTCATAAAATAAAGTTCAGGGGGAAACCAGTATGAAAAAATTAGTAAAAGTGCTTTCTTTGATGATGGCAGTCATGCTCTTCACTGGTATGCTAGCAGCTTGCAGCGGCAAAACTGGTGGTAAAGCAGGTAAAGTTGATGTAGGAATCGTATTGCCGACAAAAGATGAGCCAAGATGGGTGCAGGACGAACAACGATTTAAAGATGCTTTAAAAGGCTCAGATTATACGACAGAAATTTTATTCAGCCAAGGTTCTTCCGCTAAGGAGAAAGAGAACGTTGAAACACTCATTAACAAAGGCATTAAAGTTCTCATTATCTGCCCGCAAGATGGAGATGCGGCTGCAGCTGCCGTTGAAGCAGCGAAAAAAGAGAAAATCACCGTTATTTCATATGACCGTTTAATCACACATACAGATGCTGTTGATTACTACGTTACATTCGACAGCGTAGCAGTAGGCGCAGCACAAGGGCAATACTTGATTGACCACGTAAAAGGTAAAGATATGCCATTATATCTTTATGCTGGCGCGGCTTCTGACAATAACGCGTTCTTGTTCTTCCAAGGAGCATGGAGCGTTCTTCAGCCAAAAATCGCTGATGGAACATTTAAAGTGGCTAACTCCAGTGCAGCTGAAGGTTTAAAAGAGAAGCAAGAGCTTTCACGTGACGAATTAAGTAAAATTTTAGGACAAGTTACCACAAACTGGGATGCGAACGATGCAAAAAACAAAGCACAAACACATTTAACAGCTGCAAGTGCGGCTTTAAAAGGTGATGTAGCTGTATTAGCTCCAAACGATGGAACAGCACGTTCAATCGCTGATGTATTCGCATCTGATGGGGATATTAAGAGCTATGTGGTAACAGGTCAAGACGCTGAAAAAGCATCCATTCAATACGTAATTGACAGCAAACAATCCATGACAGTTTTCAAGGATGTTCGTACGCTTGTTAAGGATGCAATGGGTATGGCTGTTACAATCCTAGACGGAAAAAAACCTGGAACAACTGGAACTTATGACAACGGTAAGATTAAAGTAAATGCAAAACAAACGGATGTAATTATTGTTGATAAAGAAAACGTGAAGAAAGAACTAATTGATTCAGACTACTACAAAGCAAGCGACTTTAAAGGATTGTAAAGAGCTAAAGCAATGGTGGTTGCGAAATAGTGATAGTTTCTCTATCACTATTTTGCAATTATAGCCGTTGTTTTGTAAGGGGGGAGCAGGATGAGTAAGTACATTTTGGAAATGAATCAAATTTCTAAGCATTTTAGCGGAGTCAAGGCACTTAGCAATGTTAATTTTAAAGTGGAAAAAGGTGAGATTCACTGCTTAATAGGCGAGAACGGAGCGGGGAAGTCGACCCTGATGAAAGTACTTAGCGGTGTGCATCCTTATGGGACCTATGAGGGTGATATCGTTTTTGAAGGTGCTGTGCAGCAGTTTAACAAAATTAGTGATAGCGTTAAGGCTGGCATCGGAATTATTTATCAGGAGCTGGCGTTATTTCCTGACCTCTCAGTCTACGAAAATATCTTTGCAGGTAACGAAGTGAAGCGCGGGGGAATTATTGACTGGAACCAGACTATCGTTCAAGCGAAGAAAATGCTGGAAAAAGTAAAGCTGGATGTAAATCCTGATACATTAATTAAAGATTTGGGTGTTGGAAAACAGCAGCTTGTCGAAATCGCCAAAGCGTTAAGTAAAGACGTAAAGCTCCTTATTTTGGATGAACCAACCGCCGCTCTCAATGAGGATGATAGCGAAAATCTTCTTGAGTTATTAGGTGAGCTGAAAAAACAGGGAATCACCTGCATCATGATTTCACACAAATTGAAAGAGGTAATCTCCATTGCTGATAAGGCGACTGTGCTCAGGGATGGACAAACAATCTGTACGTTGGATGCCGCAAAAGGAGAAATCCAGGAGAGCATTATCATTAAAAATATGGTTGGGCGCGAAATCGATGACATTTATCCAAAAAGAGAAAAGAAAAAAGCAGGCGCGAAAATTCTCGAATTATCTAACTGGTCCTGCTATGATCCCCAATTAGGCAGACAAGTCATTAAAGATGTAAATCTTCATGTTAAAAAAGGCGAAATCGTCGGACTTGCAGGTTTGATGGGCTCAGGAAGAACAGAACTTGCACTTAGTATTTTCGGCAATGCCAAGTCCTATAAGCTACACGGAGATTTTGTATTGAATGGAACATCAACGACGCTTAAACACACTAGTGATGCAATCAAAGCAGGAATCGCTTATGTAACGGAAGATCGAAAAGGCGATGGACTGTTTTTAATACAAGATATTAAAAGTAATATTTCGGCTGCCAATCTAAAGAGCATCTCAAGAAAGGGAGTCATAAACGACAATGAAGAAATCAAAATAGCAGAAAACTATAAAAATTCCCTTACCATTAAGGCCTCGTCATTGGAGCAGATGACAGGGAATTTAAGCGGCGGCAATCAACAGAAAGTGTCATTAGGTAAATGGTTATTTGTTGGTCCGAAGCTTCTAATATTGGATGAACCAACTCGTGGAATCGACGTAGGTGCAAAATTTGAAATTTACACAGTGATGAATAAGTTGATTGAAGAAGGTATGAGTATTGTCATGATTTCTTCTGAGCTTGGCGAAGTACTCGGAATGAGTGATCGCGTGTATGTCATGGCTCAAGGTGAAATTAAAGGTGAAATGAAGGTAGAAGAGGCGAATCAAGAAAAAATAATGCAGCTTGCTACGCAATAACGAAATAGGAGGTTAAACGAATGAACTTATTCAAGGAATTAAAAACTCTACTCAGTGAAAATATTCGTGAATACGGAATGTATATTGCCTTAATAGTTATTTTCCTTACATTCTCCTTTATGACGGACGGACTATTTATGTCTTCCCGTAATTTAAGTAATCTACTCGATTCAACCGGTTACATTGCTGTGCTGGCAGTGGGAATGACACTTGTTATTGTCATTCGGCATATTGATTTATCCATCGGATTTTTAGCAGGATTCCTTGGCGCCATTGCCGCTATTCTCCTTATGCATGCAGGAGTCCCAATGTATATTACGATTCCAATCATTCTTATTTTGGGAATTATTATCGGACTGTGCACCGGCTTCCTAGTTGCCCAAGTTGGCATACCCGCCTTTGTCGCAACCCTGGCAGGGATGCTGATCTTCCGAGGCGCCCTATTACAAGTCACCGAAAAAACAGGCACCATTATTATCCAGGATAAAGCTTTTAATATGATCGGAAACGGATATATACCTTCACTTCTCGAAGTGAGCGGTCTTCATTTGCTTTCGCTGATTGTCGGATTTTTAGGTATTTTACTATATATCTACAGTGATATACAAACACGTAAAAACAAGATTAAGTATGGATTTGAAGTTATTTCTAAAGAGATTTTTGCTCTGAAGGTTGTATTTGTTTCAGCAATTATTGCTTATATTACTTGGATTCTCGCAGGCTATAACGGATTTTCCTGGACGGTCATCATCATGGTATTGATTGTTGTGATCTATCACTTCCTCACAACAAAGACGGTACTTGGGAGACATATCTATGCTGTGGGAAGCAACCCGGAAGCAGCGCATCTTAGCGGTATGAATGTGAAGAAAATCACCTATATTGTATTCGGTTCAATGGGAATGCTTGCAGCGCTCTCAGGTATTCTATTTACCTCTCGTTTGCAATCGGCGACGACAACTGCAGGGACATTATTTGAACTTGATGCCATTGCCGCGGCATACGTCGGTGGTGTATCTTCTGCCGGTGGAGTTGGTAAGGTAACTGGGGCTGTGATTGGTGCGATTGTTATGGCTGCCCTTACGAACGGAATGAACTTACTGGGAGTCGGAATCTCCTATCAGTACATGATTCGCGGCGGAGTATTGGCTGGAGCTGTTATTTTTGACGTAATGACACGGAAAAAGAGATAGTTTAATAGTGTACAGTTATCGTTAAGTGAAGCAATAGAGGGACCCAAAAAGTTCCTCTTTTTTAATTTATACCATTATATTGAAGAATTGTAGTTAGATGATATGATGAATTTAGTCGATTACTTTTGTAAAGGAGATACTTTTCGTGCGAAAAACTAGTATTCTCATATTATCTCTGATCTTCATCATCCTTTGTTATTTAACATTCATATCAGCAAAAAAAGTTTTTCGCTCCGATTGGCAATTACCTCAAGCAATCGACCACAAGCAGGAACAACACCGTCTTGTTCTAATCACACAAGATATGGAAACGCCCTTCTGGGATAATGTCGGTAAAGGTGCCAGGAAGCAAGCTAAGAAAGATGGAATCAGCCTTGAAGTTTGGGGAATCTATGGAAACAACCAAGAAGATTTCTTGAAGAAAATAGAAATTGCGATCCACTCCAAGGTCGATGGTATTATTATCCAAGGTCTCGATACTGCCGAGTTTAAAGAATTAACGAGAATCAAAGCTTCGTTTTATGGAATTCCTATCATTACAGTTGCGAACGATGTTCCAATGAAGGAAAGTCTTAGAAGAACGTACGTTGGTTCTGATCAATATCTGGCCGGAAAAATGATTGCGCAGCAATTGCTTACAGACGTGGGTTCAGAAGGTACCGCCGTCCTCATGTACGACAGCCATCAGGTATATTATCAAACAGAGAGGCTCCGTGGAATTCAAACCGTTCTGAAGGATTACCCAAACGTTAAGATCATCAATGCGGAAACGACTGATACTAGAGAGCAAATTATGGCCGCTACCCGCGACGTGCTTAACCGAACACCTAATGTAAATGCCTTTATAGTCGTCAATGCGAATGCCGCTGGGGCAATGGCTCAAGAAATTAGAAAGCGCTATCAGGCGGAACACTATCACCTTTATACATTTGACGATGGTCCTGAATCATTAACACTGCTTAAGCAGGGGAGGCTGGACGCGATGATTGAACAGTCCCCTGAGAAGATGGGTGAGATTAGTGTAGAGCTTATTGTAGAATGGTTAAACGGTGACACGGTACCTCTTAATATTGACGGTTATTTTACTGATATTAAAATTGTGAAAGCAGAAGACGCCCTATGATCAGTATTCAAAAGAAAATATTAATACTCACCACAGTTGTTTTGGTCATTATGTCCGTTATTTGGATAGGGCTGACATTATATAACCATAAAACCCAAAAGCAGTATAATAAAATTCTTCAACGGTATTTAAGTATAAATGAAGTCACAAGTGCAAGTCAGCATGTGATAACAGATCTTAACAACTACATGCTGATGCCGTCCGCTAAGAATCTAGATAGGCTTAATCAAAGTAAGGAGGAAATTCAATCAGCGAAACGGGGAGTATACGCGCTAAGAAATGCAGAGAATAATTTCACATTAACTAATTATCTTAATTTGATTGATAGTCTTATAGAAACATCGAACCGTTTACTGTTGTTTTATTCGGAGAAAGATACCGAAGCTTCAGTGAAAGAATTCGGAGAGGCGATGCGTATCTCTAGTTACATTTCTGAGATGTCGCTCACCCTAATCGACACAGATCTGAAATCGTATGACCGCTTCTATCGCGGCATCATCGAACAATCGGGAGAAGTAATGAAACTGGGGATATGGCTATTACTGCTGATTACCTTTCTGCTTCTGTTAGTTACGTATAGGATCTCATTGAGCATTTCGAAACCGGTCTATAAATTGACACAAGCGGCAAATGAATTGTCAAATGGCAGGTTTGATTTGAAAATTAACGTAGAAACCAATGATGAAATTGCCTTTCTCGCGAGGACCTTTGATCGAATGCGGATCAATATCAACAATTTAATATCAGAAATAAAGCAAAAGGCTCAACTTGAGCGTGAACTGCAGCAGAATAAGCTTCTGTTGCAGGAAAGCCAGTTTCAGAGCCTGCAAAGTCAGATCAATCCACACTTTTTATTTAACACCCTCAATACCCTTTCAAAGAAGGCCTATCTGGAAGGCTCTGAAGAAACGAGCGATCTTCTCGTGAACGTCGCTGGATTATTACGCTACAATTTAAAGCGAATTGACCGATCTGTCACGCTGTTTGAGGAAGTCGAAGTGTTAAGGCAGTATATGGATATCCAAAAGGCAAGGTTTACAGATCGTTTACTATTTTTTATGGAAATAGATGAATCCTGCTTGCACGTTAAGATTCCGGCCTTAACCTTACAGCCAATCATCGAGAATGCAGTAATCCATGCAATTGAACCCCAACCGGATGGCGGAGTCATATGGATTCGGATTATCGATGGAAATGAACAGATCACGATTGAAATTGAAGATAATGGCGTGGGGATGGCAGTGGATACAATTAACCAAATCCTAAAGGAGAAATTCGTTCAAACAGAAGGTCATTCTACAGGGATTGGATTTAGTAACGTTGTAAAGCGTCTGCGTTTCTTCTACGACTATGTGGACGTAATCAATATCATAAGTAAAAAAGGCCATGGGACGAAAGTAATCATAAACATTCCAAAGGAAAGAGTGAAAAATCATGCTAAAGCTCCTGATTGTTGATGACGAACAGATAGAGCGTGAAGGGGTGCAAGCCATTTTAGAAAAAGCTTACCCGGAACTCGCCATCGAACAGGCGAAAAGCGGAGATATCGCAGTGCAATTGGTAGCGGAATTCACACCGGATGTCATCTTAATGGATATTAAAATGCCAGGGATGAACGGGCTAGAAGCGGTTGAACTCATATCGGCAGAGCATCCAAATATTAAGTTTATCATGGTCACTGCCTATGATACGTTTGATTATATGCGTCAGGCGATTAAGTTGGGTGTTAAGGACTATTTGCTTAAACCGAGTAAAGCCAGCGACATTAAAGCGACAATTGGTAAGGTATTAAAGCAGGTTGAGGAAGAGCGAAAATCACATCTGAAAAGCAGGATTGAAAAGGAAGCGCTTCAAAAGACATTAACACTTGTTGAAACCGATGTGGTTACCCAGCTGCTGTTTGATCATGTACATGAAGTTCATGTAAGCATGCTTGTAGAAATGTTGGACAATCCATCCACGAATGAGATGTTTGTCATGATTGTTCTGTTACCAGCAGGTTCAGAAAACTTATATTCTGCCATTAAAGAAAAAGTAAGAAAGACGAGGAGCGGCTGGGTCGGCGCGTTGTACGGAAACCAACTTCCCATCATTGTGTTCCGGCAGCCGGAAAAATCGTTCAGGTCGGAAGCCGCTACTCTTGCTCGTGAAATACTTTCCGTAGCAAAAAACGGCCTTCTTACTGGCTGGTTTGTCGGAATAGGGAATACCTGCGGTTCACTGGACCAGATTCGTCAATCCTACCAGGAATCACTTATCGCTACTATTGACTCGTCACTTCCGCTGAAGTTCCGTTTTTATTCCGAGGTACCTGTTCTCAGTGATTTGAGCAATGGTCTTCAAGTTCTCCATCACAAAAAAGAGTTTTCTGATCAAATTCGTCTCGGGCAGTGGGAGCCAATTCGTAAGGATGTTTTGAAGATAATTCAATGCTACGAAAGCGAAGGTGCTAATTTGTTACTAACGCAGCAGCGGGTGCTCGAAGTACTCTGGATAATTACAAGGGTCATGAGTGAAATGGGTGTAGAGACAGTTACACCGCTATTCTCCTATCAAACTATTGATTACCGCCAGCTTCGTACGGAAACGATACAAATGCTAGACCGCATGATGAAGTCGTACGTGAATCACTTTGATAGGCTCGGAGCAGATACAATCCATCAAATTAAACAATATATCTTTGAACACTCCAATGAGGATATTTCTTTGGATGCGCTGGGGAGGAAGGTCGGCTTGAGTCCGATGTATATAAGTAAAATTTTCAAGGAGAAGCTGGGAGTCAATTATATTGACTTACTGACTGAATGCCGAATTGAGAAAGCTAAAAAACTATTGGCTGATCCTGAGAAAAGTATAAAAGAAATTACCTTTGAGGTAGGTTATCACGACCCTAATTATTTCAGCAAAGTGTTCAAGAAAATGTGTGCCGTTTCTCCAAAGGAGTATCGGAGTACACTCCTCGGAAAAAGATGAAAGCATCTAGGCTTGATTGAAAAGGAGAGAAAGAGATGGGACGGGTTTACATTCGAACAAGGCTGATCGTACTCACACTGGCTTTCGTTTTTTTTGTCACGGGCTGCGTTGGCGGCGATATAAACCCTGAATCTAAAGCTCCTATGAAAGTGCCAAAAAGCGAAACCCCTGCTAAAGATCAGATTACAATAGGTTTCTCAATGGATACATTAAAGGAAGAGCGTTGGCTAAAGGACAGAGATCTTTTCAAAGAGGAAGCAGAAAAGCTAGGTGCAAAAGTGAAGATTAAGGAAGCCGACGGAGACGACACATTACAAATTGTTCAAGCCGAGGAGTTAATCAGTAAAGGTGTTGACGTCCTTGTAGTCGTTCCTTTCAATGCCGAATCGACTGCTTCCATTGTGAATAAAGCACATACAGCCGGTATTAAGGTCATTTCATATGACCGGCTAATCAAAAATGCAGATATTGATTTATATATATCCTTCGACAATGAAAGGGTAGGAGAATTGCAAGCGGAGGCAATGACAATGTTGGTGCCAAAAGGTAAATATGTATACATCGGGGGAGCGGAAACAGATAATAATGCTCATTTATTCAAAAAGGGAGTTTTTAACATACTGAAACCGTCCATTGAAAGCGGTGACATTACAGTCGTATTCGACCAATGGACTGAAAACTGGACTCCTGCTAATGCCTACTCGAACATGGCGGCTGCTCTAGGAGCAAATCATAATCAAGTCGACGCAGTCATCGCTGCAAATGACGCAACAGCTGGCGGTGCCATTAAAGCACTTGAATTACAGGGGCTCAAAGGAAAAATCCCAATTGCCGGTCAAGATGCAGAGCTGGCTGCTGCAAAGCGGATTGTCGAAGGTACTCAGATTATGACTGTATACAAGCCAATCAGGACACTGGCAAAAACAGCAGCTGAACTTGCCGTCAAGGTAGCGAAAGGTGAAAAAATAGAAACGGACAGGAAAGTCAACAATGGAAAAATAGAAGTCCCTTCTGTCCTGCTCACGCCAATCGCAGTTGACAAACTCAACATCGATGAAACAATTATTAAGGATGGCTTCCATTCAAGGGAAGAAGTTTATCAATAGAAGCAAGGGTAGAAACAAGGGGACGGTTCTTTGAAGCATAAGAACCGCCCCTTTGCTTCCTTCCTTATTTCTTGTCAATTTTTATTTCGTAAATCGTTGGGGTTTTTCCTTTCGGCCATTCTATTTTTAGGTCTAGTATTTCTGGGACTTGTTTTGTATCAAAGAATTGATAACCTGATTCAATTGTTCCGAGTTTTTTCCAGCCTTTTGTTGTTCTTACGGAAATCTTACTTCCTGATAAGCTGTTTTGATCTTCTAGAATGGTGATTCCCGTTACGCTCGTTCCGGCTTCTCCGATATGATAGAGTATTTCTCCAGCTTTTGTTCCTGCCGGCTGGAATTTCGTATTCAGTTTGCCATCAATCAGATTATCCTTTGCAAACCCTATTTTAGTTGCCGCATTGGTTGTGATTGTCGGATCATTGTTTTCAGGGTAGAATACGCCATCGTTTATCACCAATTCTTGCAGACGAATCCACTTATCTGAGCCGACTTTCGTTCTCGTTACCTTAAATCGCAAATACTTAGCTTTTTGATCTAAATCACGGACTTCTTTTGACCGATATGGAGCTTCATGTATATCAAAAATCGCATCGCTCCGGTCTTCATTTGCTGCTTCGCCCTCATTAGGACCATCTTGGTTCCCAAAAGTCATCACGGTCGTCCATTCGCTTCCATCTAAAGAAGCCTCGAGAACGGCATGTCTTGGAAAATCATGTTCTGCTTCCGTAATAACCGCTTTTAAACTTTTTAGGGTGATTTCTTGACCTAAATCATAGGTAATATACTTTCCATTTAACTGACTATTCTTAAACCATGCTGGTGTTGTTAGATCACCATCAAACAGTGCCAGCGGATTTTCCATACTCGTGTAATTGGTTTCTTTTACGGATTTAGGTTCAATTTCAAATGAGGTTACGTTTAAACTATCTAAAGTAAATTCAACTGGCTTGGCTTGTTTATTCAGCAGCCTCACATATCTGGCATCAGCTGGAGCTTTATTACTTTTTACTTTATCCCACACGATGCCGTTTAAAGATGTTTCTACCGTTAATCCTTTCACAGAAGGTGCTTCAATGTCCGTTACATCTTTAACTCTGCTTAATTTTACGCCAAGATATTCATCTTTATTGAGCTTAATCGTACCTGCAGCATTTATGGAAGTCGTTGTTTTGCTTTCTGTTACTGATAACGTTTTATAAGCATCGACATTCGTAAAAATACTTGCTTTTGTTTCTGCCTTCTGAAGATCTAACAACTTTGCCACCTTAGGTGAGATTTTACTCTCCAAATTATTCGTAAATGGCTGCAGTCTTTTTTTAGCAGGTGTTGTTTTCATTGTTCCACTTAATAGTGGTCGATCATAGTCTAAGCTTTGCTGACGTAAAGTGCTGGCTTTTGAAAAATGTTCCCACGTATCTGCTTTATTCCCCGCTTCAATCGCCAGGTCTGTTTTGATGAACTCAATATCAGCCAGGACCATATCCCGCAATGCTTTTACAAACGGCGCTAACTCGGCCTTTAACTTTTCATTTTTTGTTTTTGCTAAAAATCCATTTGAGGCATCGGCAATTTTTTGCAGTTCGGCTACCGCTTCTGGTGCAGAATCCTTTAACGAGCTGCTGTTATTTACTTTAGACGTGATTGAATCTAACAAACTCTTAATATCTTCACTCTCTGAAAGTGTAAGACCGTTTGGATTGGCATCGGACATATGTTTTGCTAATATATGAAGCTCTTCGGTTGCATTTGGCTCGATATACTTAAAGCCATCTTCCCAACTTTTTTGCGCGTTAAAGGTCTCTGTGTTCCATGTATAATCGGCAACAGCAAAAATAGCCACCTTTGAAGCTTCTGCTTCCTGCATTGGGTTTGTCACGGCACCGGCAAGATTTTTAATTCCTGGCTGCAGCATTTCACCTTTTCCTAAGAATACGCGCGACATATCGACATCATTCACCGGCCAGTTTAACCAGAATAACGGATTCCTTCTTTCCACTCCGCCATTACTTCTGGTCTTAAATGTATCAATGGTAGACTGGTCAATCGGTGCACAGGTAGTCGACCCCGTCCAGAAAATTTGAATATTTTTATCGAATCCCTGTTCATAGGCATTCAACTCGTTAGGATTCCAAGCCCAGCTTGAATTGTAGCTTGCCGGACAGTACAAGATATCGTAGACATCGCCTTTTGCTTTTGCCCATTCGGAAACGGAATGCATCAAGGCGACCACATAATCACGCGGCAGGCTGCCGACATCATCACCTAAAACACCAAATTGCCGGACTCCGACGTCGTATAATTGGTCGAATTTTGCCAACATCTTATCAGTATTTTCTTGAAGCTTCAGCATTGGATTGCCGCCTGTTTGCGAGATCGCCGCTACTTCTGCCAAAGGGGAAATCGTCCAAACGAAACGAGTTTTATTCTCATTCCCTACTTGAGCCATTTCTTTAATTTCTGCTAATTTTTCGTGTGGATATAACTCGGCCCATTTTTCTCTGTGATAAGGGTCATCCTTTGGGGCAAATACATAGGATGTCGCTTTAAATTGACCGCCAAACCGCATAAGCGACATGCGATCCTCATTACTCCAAGGAATGCCGTAATATCCTTCAATAAATCCTCTGATTTTTGTATTGGCATAGTCTTTAATGGTTAAATTTCGTACTTCTTTACCTGGAGCTTGGGCCAGAATAGCATTTAATGTTACCACCCCATAGAAGCTCGCATCGGTATCTTTTCCTAAAATAGTAATCGTGTTGTTTTTGATTTCTAACTGGTATGCATCAATTTTCGTAAAGTCCATGTCGTCACCACTAGCTGATGCATACTTATCAACAGGTCCATTAGAGCCTTTCGTGCCTACTAATAGGTTAATCTTATCATTAGCTGGCTGCGACCCAATGGCTGGGACCGGATAGCCATTTTGTTTGAAGCTATTTTCTACTTTTTTTCTCGTTACGGAATCAATGGTGTCGTCGTAGATAACTTGAATCGCTTTATCGAATGTAAGCGAACCCTCATGATAGGTTACGTGGTGCGGTACAGGGTAAATTTCATATTCGATTGGGGCATTTTCTTTTGCTGCAGCGGCGTGCGCCTTAAGTCCAAAACCTGTACTAACGATCATGGTAAAGATAATCGCCAGATTGAGCCAAACCTTTTTTGTCAATTTCATTCCCTTCTTTCTTAAAAAAATTTAAATAAAACCTTCCGCGCGAAAATATCCTGTTCACCTCACATCCTCGTTTGGATTTTCTATAATTGGTTTTTGAAAAATAAAAAAGGCACGGAAAACAACCGAGAATACTCCCGTTCTGTTTTCCATGCCTAGTATCATCTAGTCACATGAAACCAATTATATACACCCTGATTCTAAACCGCTTACATTTCGGAAGTCAATATGATTTTTAGTTTTTAGTAAAATTTTACTATAAAGAAGCAAGGGGACGGTTCTCGCGCTTCCGAAAAATGATGATAAAGTCGGTGAAGTTTTTTGAAAATTCATGATAATGTAATAGTGAAGTTGTTTCCAATTTACGGAAAGGGGTGGAAAGGGATTTGCCGTTTTACTAAAATCACAGTTAAAAATTTTACTAATAAGAGAAAGGAAGTGTGCAAATGAAAAAAACAATCGGTCGTATTGTGTTAATTGCGACACTGATTCTATCTAACTTTAACATTCCTTCATATGGACAAGAACTGAAGAAAGCAAATCCCACCGTGGAGGATGATGGGGAACGAAGGATTAACTTTAATGAGGGTTGGCGTTTTCAACGGGAAACCAACGGTACTATTGCAGGAGCTCAGAATCCTACCTTTGACGATACTTCCTGGCGGCAATTGAATCTGCCGCATGACTGGAGTATTGAGTTAGATTTTAATAAAAATTCACTCGCGACACATGAGGGCGGTTATTTGGATGGCGGGATCGGCTGGTACCGAAAAACGTTTACCGTCCCGGAGTCGATGAAGGGGAAGCGGATTTCCATCGATTTTGATGGGGTTTATATGAACAGCACTACGTATTTAAACGGGGAAGTTTTGGGGACCTATCCGTTTGGTTATAATGCCTTTTCCTATGATATTAGCGATAAACTCTATACGGACGGTAAAGAGAATGTCCTTGTTGTTAAGGTAAATAACACCCAGCCGAGCAGCCGCTGGTATTCAGGAAGCGGGATTTATCGAAATGTTTATTTAACCGTGACAAGTCCGGTCCATGTTGCAAGATACGGAACGTTTGTCACGACACCAAATTTGGAAAAAGCATCTGCGGAAGGCAGAGCCGATGTAAACATCAAGACGAAGGTCAGCAATGAGTCGGGTGCAGCTGCGAACGTGAAGGTGAAATCGACGATTTATGATGCAGACGGGAAAGCTGTAACAACGGTGGAATCTGAGGGGAAAACCGCTGCAGTTGGTGCAGCAGTTAATTTTGAAGATAACACAATCATCAATCAACCGAAGCTATGGAGCATCGACAATCCCTACAGATACAAGCTTGTTACTGAAGTTATTGTTGGCGGTCAAACCGTGGATACATATGAAACGCGCTTTGGTGCCAGGTACTTCAAATTTGATGAAAATGAAGGATTCTCGCTAAATGGGAAGTATATGAAGCTCCATGGCGTTTCAATGCATCATGATTTAGGGGCTTTGGGTGCGGCGACGAATGCGCGTGCCGTCGAAAGACAAATGCAGATTATGAAAGATATGGGTGTCAACGCAATCCGAGTCACCCACAATCCGGCATCGGCTGAGCTGCTTGAGGCTGCCAATAACTTAGGTCTATTCATCGTGGAAGAAGCCTTTGATAGCTGGAGCCAGTCGAAGAAGACCTATGACTATGGACGATTTTTCACGACATGGGCCGAACATGACATTAAAGAAATGGTCGATCGCGGCAAGAACGAGCCAGCGATTATCATGTGGTCAATTGGAAACGAAATCTATGACACGACAAATGCTGCCGGTGTAGAAACAGCGCGAAATTTAGTCCGCTGGGTCAAAGAAATCGATACCACTCGGCCGACAACGATCGGCGAGGATAAAACCCGGGGAGATAAGGTGAATGTCACACCAATCAATAGCTATATAAAGGAAATTTTTAATATAGTTGATATTGTCGGACTGAATTACAGCGAGAACAATTATGCCGGGTACCATCAGCAGAATCCAACTTGGAAGCTGTATGGCTCGGAAACGTCTTCGGCAACTCGTTCGCGCGGCGTTTATACACATCCGTATACGTATAATCAGAGCACCAAGTATGCTGATTTGCAGCAATCCTCTTACGATAATGATTATGTCAGCTGGGGCAGAACGGCTGAGGATGCCTGGAAATACGACCGCGACTTAAAGCATATCGCAGGGCAATTTATTTGGACCGGCTTTGATTATATTGGTGAGCCTACTCCTTACTACAATTCCTATCCAGCAAAAAGTTCTTATTTTGGCGCTGTCGATACGGCAGGTTTTCCGAAGGATATCTTTTACTATTACCAGAGCCAGTGGAAAAATGAACCAATGGTGCACCTGCTGCCACATTGGAACTGGAATGAGGGAGAAACAGTCCGTGTACTAGCATATACAAACGCCAATAAGGTTGAGCTTTTTCTAAATGGAGAATCATTAGGAGAGCGTAGTTATGAAAATAAAATAACTTCTTGGGGTGCTTCATATAAAGAAACGAAGGATGGAAAAACATATCTTGAGTGGGCAGTACCATTTAAAGCAGGCAAGTTAGAAGCAGTGGCCAAGGACGAAAACGGCAAGGAAATTGCCCGCGATCTAGTGGTTACCGCCAATGAGCCGGCAGCTGTTAGATTAACAGCAGATAAAAAAGTGATCACTGCAGACGGGTCCGATTTATCGTTTATTACGGCAGAAATCGTTGACAGTAAAGGGAATGTTGTACCGAATGCCGAGCATCTGATTAAGTTTAACGTATCAGGCCAAGGGGAATTGGCCGGCGTTGACAATGGGAATGCGGCAAGTGTTGAACGATACAAGGATACCAAGCGCAAGGCTTTTAGCGGAAAAGCGTTAGCAATCATTCAATCTAGTAAGCTGTCGGGAGAAATCACTATAAACGCTTCCGCTGCGGGACTTACTAATGATTCTACGAGTCTATTTACGATAGCGCCAGCTGACCGCGACAGTAGAGCAGTCGTCGGTACGGACGCAGTAAATGTTACTGTCGATGTCAATGAGGCGCCAAAGCTGCCTTCAGCGGTTAAAATATATTACAGTGATGGAGCCGTTGATACGAAAAATGTGACATGGGATGCGATCGATCCGACGCTATATAGCTCTGTCGGTAAATTTACCGTCGCGGGCAGTGTGGAGGGGACCGCAATCAAGGCAAAGGCAATTGTGACCGTCAAAGGTGTTGCCGCGGTGAAGCCTTATTCAACGGCAACAAAGGTTGGAGTTCGTCCGGTGCTCCCTGAAAAAGTAACTCTTCTCTACAGTGATGAGACGACAAAGGCTGTAAACGTGACGTGGGCAGATATTTCCGAAGACAAACTCGCTAAAGAAGGCAGTTTTGTCGTGGAGGGTAGTGTTGTGGAAACAGACCTCAAGGCAAAAGCAAATGTCAGGGTAACAAATGAAAGTAGGTCAGTTAATATTATGCTACCGGCTCAGGGCTCGTCCTATCCGCAGCTCGAAGCAAGCTTTACCAATCCGGCTGACGATTTGAGTCATTTAAACGATGGAATTAAGAGTTATAACAATAATCCTGTCAACCGCTGGACAAATTGGACAAGAACTCCGCGCGACAGCGGTGATTCGATTACCGTCGATTTCGGTAAGGAACATGTGATCAATAATCTAGATTTGTTTGTTTTTACAGACAGTGGAACCGTTGTTCCTGACAAGGTAACGGTCCAATATTGGAACGGAACAGCGTGGAAGGAAGTAGAAAGCCTAACACAGCCATCGCCATATGTCCTTCAGAAAAATGAAATCAGGTTTGAGGCTGTGCCGACTGACAAACTAAAGTTTCATTTGACACCATCTGAAAAAGGGAAATACTTGGCCCTGACAGAGGCAGAGATTTATGCAGACCAGATCGTGATGAATTCAACAGCTGAACTAAGCAGCATTACTATTAATGGGAAAGCGTTGGCGGATTTTGATGCGGCTAAAAAGCAGTATGAACTGGTGCTGCCGTATGGCAGTGCACTTCCAAAAATAGAGGCTGAGGCTGCGAACCATGCTGCGGTTACAATCTTGCCGGCATACGCTTATCCAGGAACAGCTAAACTATTTGTTACCTCAGAGGATGGGAAAGTCAGTTCTGAATACAGCATTGCTGTCTCAACTGAAGAGCCGAAGCTGTTATCGGCAGAACTATCCGCGGACAAGGTGAATATTGTCGAGGACGATATCATCGACCTAAAGATAAAGGGGCTGCTCGAAAGCAAGGAAGTTGTTGAATTGACCGGCATCCAGTCGACCTATGAATTTGACAAAAACATTATTAAAATTGAGGGTAGCAAGCTGTATGCACTAGCTGAAGGCCAGGTCAAGGTAAAAGCGACAGTCAATTACAAAGGTGTGACAGTTACGACACCGGAAATTACTTTTAAAATAGCGAAAAATCCAACTCCGAAAACCATTGAGCGCTTAGAACCTGTCACTTTAACGGTTGGAAAAGGGGAAGCGCCGGCTCTTCCTGCAACAGTGGTGGCCCATTATAACAGAGGGATTCCGGGCAATGTCAAGGTGAAGTGGGAAAAAGTCAATCCGTCTCTTTATCAAAAACTAGGCGAGTTTACGGTTTTGGGCAGTGTGGAAGGGACAAAAATCAAAGCGCAGGCTAAGGTGATTGTGAAGGGGGCCATTGCAATTGAGGATGTCACTATGGCAGTATTTCCAAAGCAGATGCCCGAGCTGCCGCAAAAAATAACGGTATTCTACAGTAACGGTACCGAAGAACAAGCGGATGTGAAGTGGGGGGATATTCCAGCAGCTGAACTCGAAAATGTAGGCGAGTTTGTGGTTAAAGGTACTATAAAGGGTATTAAGCTTAAAGCAACTGCCCATATTAGGGTCACAGATGCGGTGGGCGGTGAACAGAATATCAGCCGGGCGAAAAATGGCTATGAATATCCGAAAGCCGAGGCTTCTTTCACTAACAATGGACCAGGATCGAGTGACAGAATTGAGGCGATTAATGATGATGTCATCTCATACGATTCGGAGCCGCACAATCGTTGGACGAATTGGCAAAGCTTGCCGCGTTCAGGAGATTGGGTTTCTATTACTTTTGGAGACTACGAACCTAAGGAATATGATGTCGATAACATGGAGATCCACTGGTTTGCCGATCATGGTACATCGTATCCGGGAAGCTTTAGAATCCAGTATAAATCCGGTGATAGCTGGAAGGACGTGACCAACCTAAAGAGTGATCCAACTTCTCCAGTTTTGGGTAAAGCTAATATATATACCTTTGATAAAGTGAAAACCTCAGCTATAAGAGTTGATATGACCGCACAATCTGGCAAGAGTTTAGCTATTACTGAGATTAAGGTGTTCTCTAAGTGGCCAAAAGCAAGTACCGAGCCAAAGGTTACTGACATTAAGTTAGGAAGTAAAAGTGTTCTCGGTGACTTTGTTAAAAAAGGAGAAAACTATGAATTAAACGTTGAGGTTAAGGATCTTAAAGATCTCCCGAAAATCAAGGCAAAGGCCTCAGATCACACAAGCATTACTGTCGTGCCATCTGTTACAGCTCCGTCGACCGCTAAGGTAATCGTAAAATCGGAGGATGACAAGAAGGTGAGTGTTTATAACATTCATTTTACAATGCCGTGAAGCAAGGGGACGGTTCTTGCGCTTCCTTCGGAAGCACAAGAACCGTCCCCACTGCTTCCAGGAATTAATTATTTGACATTGTGAGGATAGCGTTTTATACTAAATTTGTAGCGATTACTAAAACGTTTTCGGAAACAGATTTATTTTTTTATCCAAGAACTAAAACGTTTTCGTTCAATCGTGAAACCAATCTTTAAATTTTTTTACCAGAAAACTAAAACGTTTTCGAAGGGAGTTATTTCAACATGATGAACTATTCTTTAGGAAAAGGTGAGCATCAGAATTGGGTTGTCTCTGATGTGAATTTTTCCGAAGACAGTTTAGGAAAAAGCGAAGCGATTATGTATCTTGGAAACGGATACATGGGGCTGCGTTCAACAACAGAAGAACCCTATCTAAAAGAAGTGAGAAATTGCTTTGTAGCAGGTACTTTCAATAAGTTTGATGCGAACGAAGTGACGGAGCTGCCAAATATCGCAGACGTAACGCGGATCGATATTCGCCTCGATGGTAAGCGCTTTAGTTTAGAATTTGGCGAAACGAAAGAGTATGTAAAACAGTTAAATTTAAAGACGGCTGAATTGATTCGCACGTTTGATTGGGTATCGCCGCAAGGAAAGGAACTGCGCTTTCATTTTCGAAGATTTGTTTCGCTCGAAAATCTTCATTTAATCGGGATGAAAATGGAAGTCGAAGCCTTAACTCACCCAGTTGTCATTAGCTTTGATTCAGGGATTAACTCACAAATGTCGAATTCGGGTGCACAGCATTTCCATGAAGGAGAGCGGAGAATTTTCGATAAACGTTTCGTTCAGCTGATTCAAACGACAACGGAATCGAAAATCGATGTGGTTGTTAATACTGTTCATAAGGTTATGGTAAACGGGAAAGAACTTGAAAAAGAACCAATAATGGAAATGGACCGCCGTAAAGTCTGGCTTCACTTCGAAACAGAATTGCAGCCGAACGATTCATTAACGGTAGAAAAGTTAACAACGGTGCATACGAGCCGTGACAAGGAAGCCGGTCACGAACCATACGATTTAGATCGTTTACGCGAAATCTCGCTCACTAATCTTCGTCAAGCGTTCGCCAAAGGCTATGAAACCTTATTTACGGAAAGCACGACTGCATGGCAATCAAAAGTATGGGATCGCAATAATTTCCATATTGAAAGTGAAGATTCGTTTGATCTCCTCTCCTTACGATTTGCGCTCTACCATTTAACAATTATGACACCGGCGCATGATGAAAGAATGGGAATTGGTGCAAAAGCATTCAGCGGTGAAGGATACAAAGGCCATTCCTTCTGGGATACAGAGATTTTTATTCTGCCATTCTTTACGTATTCGAACCCTGAAATCGCGAAGTCTCTATTAAAATATCGTTATCACGGCTTGGCGGGTGCTAGAAAGAAAGCAAAGGAAAATGGCTTTGACGGGGCAATGTATCCATGGGAAGCTGCTTGGCCGACGGATGGGGAAGTAACGCCAGTCTGGGGAGCCGTCGACATTGTGACCGGAGAGCAGACAAAAATTTGGTCAGGGTTTATTGAACAGCATATTACCTCTGATATTACCTTTGCCGTCTGGCAATATTATCAGATTACTAATGACCAAGAATTTATGGACAAGCATGGCTATGAAATGATTTTTGACACGGCGAGATTTTGGGCAAGCCGCTTAGAATGGAACGAACCGAAACAAGAATACCATATCAATTGTGTTGTTGGCCCGGATGAGTATAAAGAGCATGTCGACAATAATGCTTTTACCAACCATATGGCCCATTTCAACATGAAGCTGGCGATGGAGTATTATCAAGAATTGAAGGAAAATCGTCCGGAATTGTTCGCGAGTTTAGACAGAACACTAGACTTAGAGAAAGCATTCTCATTGTGGACCGAGAAGATTGGCAAAATCTATTTGCCGCAGCCAAGGCATGAGGACCTTGTCATACCACAGGATGATACGTATTTAAGCAAAAAAATTATCGATCTTGAAAAATATAAAAATCAAGCAAAAGTAGGCTCGCTCTTCCGTGACTACAATTTAGCGCAAGTCAATGAAATGCAAGTAACCAAGCAAGCGGATATTATGATTCTGTTCCTGCTCTTGGAAAATAAATTCAATCAAGAAGTTAAACAAGCAAACTTTGATTACTATGAGCCGAAAACATTGCATGATTCATCGTTAAGTTTATCGACCCACTCCATTTTAGCGAATGATTTGGGCCATGAAGAATTGGCATATTCACTCTTTAAAAGAGCGACTGAAATTGACTTAGGTCCGGCGATGCATACATCCGACCACGGTGTTCATGCCGCTTCAATCGGAGGGATTTGGCAATCAGTTGTACTGGGATTTGGCGGTGTCCGGATGTTAGACGGAAAACTGCGTATTAATCCTCGCTTGCCAAAGCATTGGCAGGAGCTGCGTTTTTCAATCAACTGGCATGGTAGTCCGTTACATGTTGAGATCACGGGCGATACGCTAACAATTAAATCTGAAACGAAAGATCATGTTGTCGTAGAGGTCTTTGGTCAATCCTATCAATTTGTTGAAGAAGTTATTATTAAGATAAATAAGTAAAACAAATCATTTTAGGGGGTCAATTTTTATGAAAAAAATAGCTGCATTTGCACTTGCTACCTCATTATTACTCGGCGTTACTGCTTGTTCTTCGGGAGATAGCACTAAAACAACGGCTAAAGACGATACGATTACCTTAGCGGTATGGGGATCTTCTCCTGCAGAAACCAAAGGTCTTGAAACGACTGTAAAAAGCTTTGAAAAATCGACTGGTAAAAACGTGAAAATCGAAGTGATTCAAGATAATTTTCAAGATGCGTTAACAGCTAGATTTGCGGCGAAAAATGCTCCAGATGTCTTTTATATGGAATCATTTGCAGCACCAAAATTTATTAAAAGCGGTGTGTTAGCCGATATTTCAAACGATGTGAAAAATCAGGATGACTTTTATCAGCCACTATTAAACTCTTTTAAAGATAAAGAGGGCAAATTATATGCGGTACCGAAAGATTATTCGACACTTGCCTTGTATGTGAATACGGATTTATTAGAAAAGGCAGGTTATACGATGGCTGATGTTCCATCCGATTGGGAAGGTTTATTAAACTTCTCTAAAACACTTCAAGGAAAATTGGCAAAAGATCAAGCTGCAATGGTGTTTGATACATCGATGGCCCGTCACATGAGCTCATTAATTGCCAGCGGATTAGATCCAGTTACAGCTGAAGGAAAAGCAGACTTTACATCAAGTCCAAAAGCGCTTGATTATTTACAATCACTTATTGACGGACATAAAGATGGCTATCTTAAAAATGCAAAGATTGATTTAGGCGTTGACTGGGCGGGTGCTGCCTTTGGGACGAATAAAGCAGTCATGATGATCGAAGGAAACTGGGTATTAAGTGCCTTGAAAACTGATTACCCAACGGTTAAATATGAAGCACTAGAAGCTCCTACTGTAAATGGAAACAAAGAAACGATGACATTCACAGTTGGCTATGCGATCTCAAAGGACTCTAAACATAAGAAAACGGCTGTAGAGTTTATTAATTACATGACAGGTGATGGGCAAAAGCAATGGAGTGAGCTTTCCGGCACATTCCCGACTCGCCAGTCCGTAGCAGACGCCATGAAACTTGATGAGGACAAAGTGTTAAAAGCACACATTGATGGTGCAAACTATGGTACGGTGTGGTCTTCTGGTGTGAACCTGCCTGTTATTTCTGGTGCCTTTGATAATCAGTTCTTAGCTGCACTAAATGGTGATAAATCGGTTAAAGATGCAATGAAAGCTGCAGAGAAAGAAGCAAATGACGAAATTGCACGTCAAGAATAAGGTCTAAGAATAGAGGGGGGATCATCCAGTATGTCCCCTCTATTCTCCTTTACACGAGGTGAATGAGATGGGTAATAAGCGCTATCTAAATTTCCAAGGTTACTCCTTTATGATGCCGGCATTACTGGCGATTCTTTTCTTTACAATTGTTCCAGTCGTGTACGCGTTTTTCATGATGTTTTATAAAGTAGATATTTTATCCGGTGCACGGACGTTTATTGGTCTTGATAATTTTCGAAAAATATTTGAAGACCCGAAGTTTTGGGCTTCGTTTACCAATACATTTCGGTATGTGTTAGTCGTTGTTCCGATACAAACGATAATTGCGATGGCATTGGCGGCGTTATTAAATAGCAAAATCAATTTCAGCCGCGGTTTTTTAACGATCATGTTTATTCCAACATTAACCTCTTCGTCTGCGATGACACTGATTTTTATGTGGCTGTTTAATAATAACGGATTAATGGCGAATATGATGGAACAATTATTTGGCACGAAGGTTGAATTTTTAACGAATCCAAGTCTTGCTTTAACAGTTATTATGGCAATGAATATCTTTTCCACTGTTCCACATTTCATGGTTGTCTTTTTGTCAGGTTTGCAAGATATACCGGACAGTTTATATGAGGCAGCATCTTTAGATGGAGCCAATTCTTTTAAAAAATTCCTTCATGTTACTGTCCCTCAGCTGATGCCGATATCGTTTTATGTCATTACGATGGGTTTAGTAGGCTGTTTTCAAATCTTTGACCAGGCATTTATCCTTTCAGGCGGTACAGGGGGTCCGCAAAATTCTACTTTGACGTTCTCGCTGTATATTTATCAGCTGGCCTTCACCAGCAATGACATGGGCAGAGCAACGGCTTTAGCATTTGTACTCGGAACGATTATTTTCGCCGTTACTTATATAGTCAATAAACTATTAAAAGCGGACGAAGTAAATGGGTGATTACAATGAAAAAGAATAATAAAAAACTTAAAATTATCGTCTATACATTATTAATTATTTATTCGATCTGTACCCTTGCTCCGTTCTTGTGGAGTATCTTGACCTCTTTTAAAACGACTGCTGAAATCGCAGCGGGCGGAACAATTTTGCCGGAAAGTTGGAGCCTTAAAGGGTATGAGACGGTCCTTGCTTCACAGCTGCCGACTTGGGTTGTCAACTCCTTATTAGTCGCGTTGCTTACAACCGGCATTAACCTTATTTTTAATACAATGGCAGGCTACGCCTTAGCCCGGATTGATTTTAAAGGGCGCCATGTTTTGTTCAGTATGTTGCTCGCGTTAATTATGATTCCATCACAAGTGACGATGATTCCCTTGTACATTGTAGTATCGAAGCTTGGGTTAGTGGATACGCATTGGTCCATTATTCTTACGACGATGATTAATATTGGCTATATTTTTATGATGCGGCAGTTTTTCGTTAACTTCCCAAGAGATGTGGAAGAGGCAGCAACCATGGATGGTTTATCAAAGATTGGCACCTTTTTCAGGATTGTACTGCCGAATGCCAAGGCCGCCGTTGCGACACAAGCGGTGTTTGTCTTCATGGGCGTATGGAATGAATTTATGAAACCATTGCTATTCATTTCCAGCCCGGATAAATACATGCTGACTCAAGGGTTAAACTCACTTGCAAAGGCATATAAAACGGCGACGCAATGGGACGTCATCATGGCGGGCGCGCTTATTTCCATCATTCCGATTTTTATTATTTATATCGTGCTTAACAAGTATTTTATTACGAGCAATGATCAAACAGCCGGAGTGAAATAACAACTAAGGGAGACTATCATGTTAAAAGCAGTTATTTTTGATTTAGATGGAGTGATTACCGATACAGCTGAATGGCATTATTTAGCCTGGAGGGAATTGGCGAATCGTATCGGGATTGATTTTAACCGTGAATTTAATGAAGAATTAAAGGGCATAAGCCGCATGGAGAGTTTGGAAAAAATTCTTGTGCTTGGCAGTAAAGCTGATCAATATAGTGAGACAGAAAAGCTTGAGTTAGCCAATACGAAAAATGACCACTATGTTCAACTTCTAACTAAAATGAAGCCGGATGATATTTTTCCAGGGATAAAAGAGTTGTTGGAAGAGTTAAAAGCGAACGGCGTTCTGATTGGATTAGCGTCTGCTAGCAAGAATGCACCGGCAATTTTGGACTCACTCGAAATCACGAATTATTTTCAAACCGTTGTCAATCCTGATGAGGTTGAGAGAGGGAAGCCGGCACCGGATATCTTTTTAAGGGCCGCGGAAAAATTAGCGGTCACACCAGCAGAGTGCATCGGGATTGAAGACGCAACGGCGGGAATTACGGCGATTAAGGATGCCGGGATGTATGCCGTCGGTGTTGGCACCATTGAAAAAATGAAGCAAGCGGGTGCTGATTTAGTGGTTGAAGATACACAGGAGCTTGTTTTATCTGTATTATTGCGGGAATTTAACCAATAATTTGTTGACGGGAAAAATAGATTAAAGATAATCTAAGGAAAAAGGGTTTAAATAGGAAGTGGGTTTTGACGTTGGCTACGATTAAAGATGTGGCGAAAGAAGCCGGTGTTTCAATTGGCGTTGTATCAAAGGCATTTAACAATTATCCGGATATTAGTGAAAAAACAAAACAGCGGATTTTTGAAGTGGCGAAGAAATTAAATTATTCTCCCAATCTTGTCGCAAAAAATTTATCGTCAAAAAAACAAAATACGATTGGCATGATTACATCGGGCTTTTTTGATAGTGGTGTGAAGGATAATAATAATTCCTTCCAATTATTCAAAGGTGTTTATACCGCTGTGGAACAAAACCAATATGAGTTAGCGATCTATCTGATTGATTCATTAAAACAGAAACAAAAAAGTTATGCCCGATTTTGCAAGGAGCGAAATATTGGCGGGGCCGTGTTAGCAGGAATCCGTATTGATGATCCTTATTTTAAAGAATTAATAGATACCAACATTCCCTGCGTTATTTTGGATGTAAAAACAGGCAATGAAAGTGAATTTATCGGGAGTGTGTCAATCAATAATCGTGCCGCCAGTAAAGACATGGCCCGCTATTTATTAAACCGCAATCATCGGGATATTGTCGTGGTCGCTGGAAAAAAGGAAACATGGGTTAATGTGGAACGCACAGCCGGTGTGAAGGAAGCGATGGATGAGTACGGTCTTGAACTCAAGGATGAGAGCATTTTACCTGCTAGTTTTTCTGAAAGTGAAGCATATTTGCTGACAAAGGAGCTATTGGAGACGAGGAAACCGACCGCTTTCCTCTGCTTTAGTGACTTAATGGCGCTAGGTGTGATGAAGGCGGTTAAAGAAGCAGGTTTAAGGATTCCGGAAGATGTTTCCGTGACGGGTTTTGACGGCATTTTAATCAGTGAATTTAGCCAGCCTGGCCTAACGACGATTGAGCAGAACTTTTTTGAAATGGGTAAACAAGCGGCATTATTACTCCAACAATTGATGGAAGGTACCTCTTGCGAAAGAAATATTTATGTGGATTATCAATTGATTGAACGAAATAGTGTTGGTTCGGTGTAGAGAGCGATTTAAAAAGGAATGATTATACGTGAAAAAAACGTGGTGGAAGGATTCGGTGGTTTATCAAGTCTATTGGCGCAGTTTTTATGATACGGACGGCGATGGATATGGGGATCTAGAAGGAGTTATTCAAAAATTAGATTATATTCAAAACCTCGGTATCGATGTGATTTGGCTGAATCCTTGTTATGATTCACCTGATATCGATAATGGGTATGATATTGCAGATTATCGGGAGGTTATGCCGAAAGCGGGGACGATGGAAACCTTTGAACGGCTTCTTCAGGAAGTGCATAACCGTGGGATGAAGCTCATCATGGATTTAGTCGTAAACCATACGTCTGATCAACATCCATGGTTTAAAGAAGCACAGTCGTCCAAGGATCATCCAAAAAGGGACTACTATATTTGGAGGAAAGAGCCAAATAATTGGCGTTCGTATTTCACCCCATCTGTATGGGAGTTTGATGCGCAGACAGAGGAGTATTATTTCCATTCCTTCGCTATTGAGCAGCCGGATTTGAATTGGCAAAACCCCATTGTTCGTCAAGAGATTTATTCAATCATGAAGTTTTGGCTTGATAAAGGTATCGATGGTTTCCGGATGGATGTCATTAACCTGCTGGCCAAACAAGAAGGTTTTCCTGATGCAGAAAACCCTGAGGATATTTCCTATCTTGGCAATAACCCTGGGATTCATGACTATCTGAGAGAGATGCATGAAGAAGTATTGCAGCATTACGATATTTTTACAGTCGGGGAAATTCCGTTCGTCACCCCTGAGGATGGGCTTTTGTATGTGGGGGAAGATCGCCAGGAACTTCACACATTATTTCATTTTGAAGTCTGCGATTATATGGCTAATTGGGATATGGAGCGATTTAAAGAAATACAGCGCCGCTGGTATCAAGGGCTGTGGGGGAAAGGCTGGAACTCCCAGTTTTTAAATAATCATGATCATACCCGCTTGGTGACTCGGTTCGGCAATGACACTACTTATCGAGTAGAATCGGCCAAATGTTTTGCGACCCTTTTACACCTGCTTCCGGGAATGCCGTACATTTACCAAGGTGAAGAAATAGGGATGACGGGGGTCCGCTTCAACTCCATTGAGGATTATCATGATATTGCGATGAAAAATAAGTATCAAGAAGAAGTGGAGAAAGGCAGGGAACCTGAAGAAGTGTTTGCTAGTTTACTCCATCTTTCCCGCGATAATTCACGTACTCCTGTTCAGTGGAACGATATGCCGCATGGCGGATTTACAAACGGAACGCCGTGGATAAACGTGAACCCGAACTATAAGGAAATAAACGTTGCGGCTGCCCTAAATGATCCAGAATCAGTTTATTATTTCTATAAAAAATTGATTCAGCTGCGAAAAGAAAATGAAGTAATGGTCTATGGCAGTTTCCAGGAACTATTCGAAGACCATCAGCAAATCTATTCATTTATTCGTGAATTAGACGATGAGAAATGGCTAGTAGTCCTAAATATTTCCGAACAGCAAGTACAAATAAAACTGCCAGAATCCCTATCATTACTTGAAAAAGAACTCCTTTTGACAAATTATAATAATCAAGAAGAGCAAAATTCTGAACTACAAATGAGACCATACGAGGCAAGAATATATCGGATTTAGGCACAGTTTAAAGGCTCCTCGTCCCTAAATGGGACGAGGAGCCTTTCCACTTCTAAAATCCGACACAAAATTGTAATTGTAGGTAGAATTAAATCATTTTCCGGGGAATATTGTTCATTTTTCAGATCAAAGATTCGACAAATATTTCCTCTCCTTTTATTTTCCCTTCTTAAAATAATCTTCATTTTTAACCGTAAATTGATCAATGGTTTCCCCGTCTGATGTAATGGTTGTGATGGTGATTTGATCTTTATCGACTTTGGCTTGTAAGGAAACGGCGATGTTTTCCATGTTGACATAGTCAAATTTTTCATCTGCAACAGCATCATAGTGTTTTTTACCGGTTGTCCCGGCGACCACGTAGACCGTTCCGTTTGAATCTTCTTTTCCGCCTTTTATCTTTTTCGTTCTGCCATAGGAATGATCATGCCCGGAGAACACGATGTCAATCCCTAGTTCATCGACGACCGGCGGCAGTTTTTCTTTCATGATTTCATTCCCGCCAAACGGATTTGTGTAATAAGGCGGTTTGTGCGTCACAAGGATTTTCCAAGGTTGGTCGGAATTTTTAACATCCTGCTTCAGCCACTCCAACTGCTTGTTCAGAATCTCCGTACTATCTGTGTAGCCTAATACACTAATGTGCATGTTATTGTAATCAACCGAATAGGTCCCGCCTTTGTCTGCCTCAGGTCCATTTTTTGGCGAGTTAAAAATCGCTTTTGCGAGCTGACCATTCGCATCTCCCATGTATTCATGATTTCCCAGCGCCGCAACAAGGTCGGTTCCACGAATGTTTTTGTATTGGCTGAGGACTTTTAATGAATCATCCCATTGTTTGAATTTTGCGGATTCATCAATCAGATCGCCGACATGGATCATGAACGATAAGTCTTTTTTGTCGAGATCCCCTAGGATTTTCGTAAAGTCACTTAAATCTGCTGGCGATTGCGTATCACCTAAAATAGCAAATTCAAAGTTTTGCTTTCTGCTTAATGTAGTGAACTCTTGCAGTTCTGACCAGTTCTCTCCATCGCCAACTCGATACACATAGGTTGTCCCTTGTTGTAATTTCTTTAAGCTTACTTCATTGATGCGGACGATTCCATTTTTCACGGGATCTTGCTCACCGGAAAATACCTGGTTACTGGATGACCCGGTGCTGGTTTCTAGTGACTTTTCACCTTTTTTGTCAAAATCCTTTTTTCGCGCCAATTGGATAACAGTTTTTTCTTTCGCTAATGGGCTCGACATCCAGGTGAAGGCTTTTTCTTTATAAGGATCACCTGTTGGTGTAGAGATAATATTTTTTATTTCTGACGCAGCCGCAAGAGGAGGATAGGTCTGGGTGTTCACTTTAAACGAATACTTTCCATCCTTTACAGCATATAAAGCGATTTTCTTCACTTCATTTGTGATGGCATCGACACGAAGAGTCCCTTTTTTATCTGTTTTACCTAGGAGAACGGGGTCCGTGCTTCCATCTATGACGGTGAAAATATCCACGTCACCCATTGCTTCATTAATGCTATTTTTTACAGTCAAAACAGCAGGCTTGCCAATTAAAATAGGCTCGGCGGTTAAATTAAATGCACCTTTTACTTCAACGCTTGCTGGTTTCATTGAATACGTTGAAACGAAGTTAGCTTCTTTTGGCACCGAGTAACTTAAACTAGCTTCTGCCATTTCATACGTTACCTTGCTGCTCTCTTTTGTCGAAGCAGGGATTCGAAGCTGAATCGTTGCCGCATCTGCGACGGCCGCTGTTTCGCCGCTATTCACTAGATTCAATGTTAGTATTCCAGTAATAGCATCATAGCCTGAGGTACTTGTATTAAACCCGTTTGAAAAAGTAACCTTTTCCACAGGGAAGTTTTGATCAACTTGCAGTTTAATAGTAGAGCCTGAGATTTCCGATGTATTTGCAGTCTTCACTACAAGGTCAAGCACATCACCCAGCAAGGCTTGCTCTTGTTTTTGGACTATTTCAATCTTTGCAGAACCAGTGTTTACCGTAAAATAGACCGTCTTAATGGCTTGGTTTCCGAATTTATCAGGGACCATAAGGGTTACCTGATGGGTTCCATCCGCCCATTTTAGCCCGCTTAATGAGATGGATCCATCCATATCAAATGAAAAATGACCATCTGATTTGGAGTAGTCCTTGCCATCTACGAAAATTCTAATTTTTTCCCAATCAATTCCCGTTTTAAAAGGATCGTCTTCATATTCATTCACGTCCGCTTTCAGATTGACCGCATTTGTCGTGAAATCTTTCCCGTCGACGTTAATCGATTGAATCACCGGCGGATATAAGTCATCCACTTTTTCGCCATATACGGCTCTAATATTATCAATATAGATAGCGCCTTTTGTCATCGGCCCGGTAATTCCTGATTTCGTCGACATTAATCTTATTGCTTGTGTCCCCGCTAATTTGAACGGACCTGTAAAGGAGACTGGTATTTCTGCCTCGATGTATTTCCAGCCTGTCCAATCAATCCCTGGTACTTCACCAGTGAGATTAATCGTTTGCGTTTTGCCGTTTCCGTCAACTATGTTCATTCTCAGCCAATAACCTTGGGATTCCGGTGTTCCGTACACCCACATGCCAATGCTTGAGGGATTATCAGGTATGTCAATGTTCGAACCAGGCCCTGCATAGGCTCCAAGGGTGGTTCCGGTTTGTGCGCTCGTTAAATCAAAATCAAGTTTTAATGACTGATTACCAAATCTTACTGGTGCCGGATATTGCGCCAAACTAAGTGCTGCTTTTTCACCACGGCCGACAACAGATGGTTTCCAGCCGCCGATCCCTGCTTCAAAATCAAATAAAACTTCAGGCAGCTTACCAACAGAAACTTTGATTTGTGCTGAAAGACTTGTGCCTTTTAAGCGTGCTGTGATAGTCCCTGATACCGTTTTGTCTCCAGTATGGAGCACACCAGATTCATCAATGGTTCCCATTCCTTCCGGGATGCCAAACTCGATATCTTGAGCGTTCCAAAGTACATTTCGCTTTTGGAATTTTGTAATTAGGTTTAAATCGGTCTTACTATTTTTCGCTGCGGTTAGCTCTGATCCGGTAAAAAACATTTCATCAGGCTGGGCAATTTCGATGATGCTTTTTCCAACCTCATTTCCCTGATGGTTTAAGATGATTTCTAACTGACCTGTTTTCCCATTTGATAAAAACGTTCCTTTCCCATCGATGGTACCGAAGGAGGAATCAGACAATTCCCATGTTAATCCGGAGGCTGGCAATTGAGCTGAAGCCATCGATTTGTCTCTTCCTTTGGCAGTGAAGACAACCGTTGAACCTGGGGTAAAGGATTGGTCATATGGTTCGATATGGGCCGAATCAAAAAGATGATCGGATGGCTCTTTTGAGACAATCAGCCAAGAGTTGGCAACACTTCTTTCTGAACGGTCAGAAGGTTGATTGTCTACCTCAAGGTCATCGCCGCCTAGTTCGCGGGTGGTGAAGGTAGAGGACCCGCCGCCATCAAGGTTAAGTGCATTGACTGCCCCTAAATCTATCATTAATTGTGCTAAATCAGGCATGGAGATCCCGCTTGAATAAGGCTCTTGTCTTCCGTCGACAACGACAAAAAATACATCGCCGTCTGCTTTAATCCCAACCGCTGTTCGAGGCTCTTTATCTGCTCCTGTTTGTGGAGTTTGATAGATTGCGCCATTTTTTACGAGGATGGCATTTCCACCGAGCGCTTCTTGTAATTGTTCTTTTATTCCTTCATATACAGCTGCATCACCAATTACAGCTTCACCGGATTTTTTGATTCCGAAGAATTTTTGTGATGCTGAATACTGTGCTTTCACTGCTTGTCCATTTTTGTAAACAATGCCGAGTGGTTCACCTGTGGCCATATTATAAAAGTCGGCATTCACAGCCGCCACTACTTGATGCTTGTCGCCGTTTGCTGCTTTGGCTTGCTGTCTAACGGGCTGTAAGCCAAACGCTGTACCGTTATTGGGTGTACCTGCTTCAATAGATACACTAGGATTATGTACATCAACATCCACTACGAAACTCTCAATCCTTTTTCCGTCTTTTCCTTCAAAGCTGTAGTGCTTTTCCAATACACCCGGGGCAAGACTAGCTCGGTATTCATTGATGGGCGTTTGAATTACGGGTGAGTTTACATCGAAGCTGCCCAAAGCTGATGTAAGACTTGGGGAAATGATACTGCTTGCTAATGCAAATGACAGGGTGACCGATAAGATTCTTTTTTTCCAAAATCTCCTCATTATGTACCTCCCAAAATTTTAGTAACATCGTTAAATTGTGAGCATCATTCCAATTACCGACGTTAATTCCATAATATTGTAAGAATGTTAATCTATTATTAATATTATGTTAAGAATATTCGGAATTAAATAAGGCGAATGACATAGGTGAAAAGAAGTAAGTAGCGAGTAAATCAGTAATGGTCTTCACTTTGTTTAGTAAAATTATTTTAAATTCCCACTAAACAGAACAAATGTTTTGGTGTAAAATAAACAAAGTGTGGTGTTTTGTGAAATAACCGCAACAATTAAATTAAAGGTGGAAATACAATTGAATGGGACAGCACATGTAGCAATAGGAGCGGCGACAGGATTTATCGTTGCAAATACTTTTCAAGCTCCTCCCTCTACGACACTCTTATTAGTCGGATTAGGAGGAGTATCTGGTCTAATCCCTGACCTTGACATTGATGGGAGTCTTCGCGGCAAAATCACCATATCTCATGAGGCAATTCGGACCGTTGCCCAGCTCATTGGGGCTTTGATGATCGCTTATAGTTTTTATGAGGGCGGCGTTAGAGAGAAATGGTTTGGGATCGGCATTGGATTGGCTTTGATGGTTGTATCGTCGATGATAAAGCAAAAACATATGCTAACGATCACTGGAGTCGGTGTACTTGTAGGGGGGGTCTCCTTACAAGAACTATGGCTGCTTCTCCTTGGGATATATATTTTAATCGCATCCTTTGTATCACACCGCAGCTATACCCATTCTTTATTGGGCGTCATTTTCTTCGGGATTATCGCTTCCAAATTAGAAGCGTCCCTCGGAATTGACGGTGTTTTCTATAGCTGCCTTGCCGGATACATTAGTCATTTGATAGCAGATCTTAAAATCTTACCATTTAATAAACGAGGGATTAAACTGTTTTTACCTGTTTCAAAGAAGGAAATATAGCTTCCGAGATTAAAAGGGACGAGGGGAGGCTCCTTGTCCCCGTACTAAAATACGACACAAAATGGTATGTTAGGTAGAATTGAATCATTTTCCGGGGAATAATGTTCTTTTTTCAAATTAAAGATTCGACAAATATTTCCTTTCCTGAGGCACCACAAAAGAGCCCCTTTCATTATCGCAGCGAAAGGGGCATTTATCTTACTTTTTTAGTCGTCCTTAGTTTTTAGTTTTAAAACCTCCATTTAGCCAAATAATTCAAACAATATTCCAAAGATTTTGAGTTAATAATTCACCAGAGATAGCCTATACTTTTTAAGACTATTAATTTTAAGGAGTTGGTAAATTGAAAGCGCTTACTAAATTATGGGTGATGCTTCTATCTTTGGTCATGGTGGTGAATACGGTTCCTGGGATGGCATTTGCTGATGAAGGAACGAAGCAGAACAGGGACACCTCTCAATTAAAATGGGAAACGATTTCCTTCGGTCAGTCAACGGATTTGAATTTTTCCGCGAATGTCTTGCCAGGAAAAATTGGCACCAATTATGCAAAGCCGGAAGTGCCGGGGACGATTGACGGTGCAATTACATTAGAAAGCCGCGGCGGAAAATTGGCGCCGGGCCATGATGGATTAACCTTCTATTATACAAAGCTTAATGCAAAAACCGATAACTTTGTTCTTGAGGCCGACCTCACGATTGAACAATTTGGACCTGAAACTGGCGCTGCACCCAACGGTCAGGAAAGTGCCGGCATCATGGTCAGAGACGCCATCGCTGCTCCGCGCCAGGATCCGATGATTCTAGGCTATGAAGAGGTTCCGGCGGCTTCGAATATTTTTGGCGTCGGGATGATGCGCCATGGCATCAGTCCCATTTATCGAACAGGTGTGGTCTATCCTTGGGGGAACTTAGGCAGTCAATTAAAAGCAACCGGATTTACAACCGATCCGGCATATACGCTGCCAATCGGCATACCTGTAAGGGTCAAATTAGAACGAACCGATACGGAATTCATCATGTCAACAACCTTCACACATTCGTCGGAAAAAAAGACGTTTGAACAGCGGGTGAAGGGGGCGGATTTGGTTCAGGTGCTTGATCCCGACCACATGTATGTCGGTTTTTATGCAGCAAGAAATGCAAAAATGACGGTCACGAATGCAAGCCTGACGGTAAGCGATGCGCATACGGTTCCAACTGCGCCGACACCGCCTGCAAAAGAAAATGCAGTGATGAACATTGTTTCCGCACCGGAGACCGGCTCTGCCGATTACAATCTAAAAGCACTGGCTAACTATGACGGTACCATTGCTATAGCGAAAGACGGGAAAGAGGTCGTCAGCAATGCGGCTGTTGTAAAAAACGAAGTGTATTCCTTCGCAGCCAAATTGGACAACGATACAACTGATTTTACCGTTGTGTATACGCCAAAAGACGCGCTGTCGACAGCTTCAATTACAAAAACGATCCAGGTCACGAAAAAGATTTTTAACAAAGGGGCAGGGCTGTTTGTTTCACCAAAGGGAACAAGCGCTGCAAAAGGGACCATCGCTGACCCTATGGATTTAGAAACAGCGATCAAGTACGTTCTTCCTGGAGAAACGATTTTTATGCGCGAAGGAACGTATACGCCTTCTGCAATGTTAAACATTAAAAAAGAGTATAGCGGTGAAAAGGATAAACTGAAAACCCTTGCTGCCTATAATGGTGAAAAAGTAACCATTGATGGGCAGGACAAGCTTACAAATGTAATTCAGCTGAACGGGGATTACTGGCATGTGGCGGGATTCCATGTAACGGGCGCCACAGCGAATGGGATGAGGGTGAGCGGCGATCACAATGTGGTCGAGCAAATGCTCTTCAACTATAATGGCGATACCGGTCTGCAAATTACAGGAAGCGGCACCAACCCTGATTTATGGCCGAAGTACAATCTGATCCTTAACTGTGAATCACATGATAATCGCGACCCCCGTGATGAAGATGCCGACGGCTTTGCTGCGAAATTAGGGGTCGGTGAAGGTAATGTGTTTAAAGGCAATATCGCCCATCACAATATTGACGACGGCTGGGATTTGTACAACCGGACAAATGAGGGCGCCAATAAGCCGATAACACTAGATGGAAATATTGCTTATTCTAACGGAAAGCTGAGCAATGGCTATAACAAAGATGGCAATATGGGTAACGGGTTTAAACTTGGCGGTGAGGGTCTTCCAGTCGCCCATATCGTTCGCAACAATCTTTCTTTTGACAATAATATGGACGGTTTTACCGATAATTTCAATCCAGGAAAAATGATTGTCGAAAACAACACTTCTTTTGATAATAAACGCTTTAACTATGTGTTCCGCATCAACCCATACTTCACGGCTCAAGAACAAGGTATTTTTAAAAATAACCTTTCCTTTAGAACGAAGTCGGGTGCGGTGTCTGATTTTATTTCCGGCGTAGTCGATGAAACGAACTTCTTCTATGACGGAACAAAATCGGTGAACAGTAAGGGAACTGTGGTGACAGAGAAGGATTTTGTCAGCCTGCAAGTACCGGCGGCGTTTGCCCGCTCTAAAAACGGCACAATTCAATTTGGCGATTTCCTCCGTTTAGCTCCGAAAAGCGGACTAAATAAGGCGGGGACAGGGCAAAGTTATGTTGGAGCACTTGCGGCAAACCCTATTTCGATTAAGGTGGAGGGGCCCGATTCCATAAGAGAAGGGGAATCAGCACAGCTTGTCGTAAAGGGAGTTTATGCTGACGGTTCTGTCAAAACACTCGCTGCCGATGTTGAGTATGCAAGCAAGGATGTAGCGATTTTAGCAGTCGGCGAGGATGGTTCCATTCAAGCCGGTAATAAGGGAAAAACCACTATCACGGTTTCCTATCACGGCCTGAAAGCGGAATATCCAATCCATGTTAAAAACATGCCGCCGGGGCAGAAAAAGAAACAATAGGTTTTTGTAGATTGAAAAACTTACCTGTTATAGCCTTGTAAAAGAAAACGACTATCAAACTTTGATAGTCGTTTTTTACTGAAAATATGGAAGGAATCATCGTTGTAAAAAGGAAGAATACCTAGAATAACTCTTGAAAAGAGGGAGATTGGGAGTGGCGAATGGCACCAATAACAGATATACACGGTATCTCCACCGGAATTCCATATGGTATACTAACTGTTTAGAAACCATTGCTTTTCCATTAAAGGATATTTTTAGAGATTAGGAGAGAAAGATATGTGGTTTGTTTTTGCAGTTGCCGCTGCCAGCTGCTTTGGTTTAAGGGGAATTCTTTATCATTGGACGTCACAGCGACCGATTGATCGCAATCTTCTGCTGTTGGGCGTCTATTTATCCGGTACCTTTATCACTTTGGCTGGTAATCTATTCGTTCAGCAATCGTGGTCAACATGGGCATTGTTCGGAATCTTGATGGGTTTATTTTCGTTTATTGCAAACGCTTCAATGTATAAGGGCTATGCTGTCGGCAAGGCCTCCATTGTTGCCTTATTTACAGGATTGCCGCCGCTCGTTGTCATGATTGTAGCCTTCGTCCTGTGGCGTGAAGAATTAACCGCTTGGCAATTCACGGCATTCTTCATAGTCTTGAGTGGCCTGATTCTGATCAAGTACTCACAGGATTTGAAGATCAACCAGTTAAAAGGGGTTCAATGGGGTGTCTTAACCATGCTTTTCTTCGGATTTACCGATGTGTCGGTGAAACAGGCGACTCTGTCCGGAGCTGGCCCCCTCCCTGTTTTAACCGTCATGTTTGCAACCGGCAGTGTCTTGTTCGGGATTTCATGGGCGATAAACAAGGCAAAAAAAGCGGCGTCACCTAATGAGGCGGAGTTACCCAATAACTGGACAATGAAACGAACTCTAGGGTGGGGCATGATCGTAGGGATTACAAATGCTGCGGGAATGCTCTTAATCTTTCCCGCCTTCCGCGATGGGATTACGGGAATTGTTTCTGCCATTGTTGCGATGAACGTCGCGTTCGTCATTTTATATGCGCGCTTTTATTTGAAGGAACATTGGAACAAACGGGAAATAACCGGACTTTCGATGGCCTTTGTAGGAATTCTTATCCTTCGTATTGCCTCATGAAATTTCTGTGCCTGAAATGGGACGTGGGGACATCGTCCCATTTAAAGACACAAAAAACTAAACAAGAATACCAGAATAGATCCCAGGCTAATCGGATGCTTAAGATAAGATAGAAAAAAACGGGGAATGGTTTGAACTTCTCCGTTATCTTTCTCTTTAAACACACCTACAGTTACCGCGGAAAACAGTGCGGAACAAAATAGCAATACAAATTTGTATGACAAATAATCCGTACTACCGGCAACACGAAACGTATAAACAAATCCTCTCTGAATTAAAAACCAATAGATGATATACGCAATCAATGCTTCCACTGTAATAGTAAGAAAAACCTTTAGTAAAAAGACAAATCCTCGATTACTACTTATATTCAAAAAATACACCCCCAGATTTTGGGGCAAGGAGCCTGTCCCCCTAGTAATCTCCCTCGCCGTAGTCGTAGTCACGGATGTCGGTTTCATTGATGGTGGTTGTATTTTCAAGTTTGTATTCTTGGAGGCCGAATTCGGTTGCGACCAGGGTGTAATTGGATTCGAATGTTTTTCGTTTGGCGGTTCCGTCAGCATAGTATATATCGTATTCCTCGCGCGTTTTTACTTTAAAGCCCTTATCGGTCGTTTGCATGTCAAGGATTTCAACACCCAGAAATGACTCGGTAATCCCTTTTTTCGCTAAGACGTTAATATAATCATTCATCTCTTTATTTTCCGGACCATCGGGTGCAATGTAAGAGGAGACCACTGAAAAGTCCCTGTTGTTATAGGCAGCAACGGATAGTGAAAGGAAATGATCCATAAAATAATGCATTTGCTCCTTTGGTGTAGACCCCGGGTAAGAGGCTAAAGCGTTCATTACCCGTTCCCTTGCTTCTATCTTTGCCTGCTCATCGGCAATTTCCTTAAACGGAAGATTTACTTCGCCTTCACGGTCAATTTTTACCACCATGCTTTTGATTGGTGCACCGTTCCAATTCACAACAGCGTATAGTTCGACCGACCCGTCTGTCGGCACCGGTCCGAACGAATCCCCGCTTTTTAGTCTGGTCTTTTTGCCATTAGCATAAATATCGGCGTCATCCCCATTTGAGTATAGGGTAACATAATTGCCTCCAAGCTCGAGTCTAGTGAGAACAACATTATTACTTGCCTTCGTGAAGTCAACCTTTGTTTCCTTCTCCAGATTAACATACTCACCGTTATATACAGCCTTTAGAGTGAGGCTTCCTGGCAGGACTTTGGCAATTTCCAATTCTTCATCCGGTTTTTTAAGGATCTTGCTTTTTCCGTTATAAACAACCTTTGTGTTCTCAAGGCTGCTGCCGGCCATTACTGTAAACGAATAAGCCTTAATATAGTATTGCTGATAAAGGAAAAACTTTTTCGGCCCTTCCGCGAGCATGAACAATTGGTTATCATCATCATCTGTGATCGGGTCCAGCCGTTTATCATGGTTAATATCTGCTGCTTCCTGCTGAAGTTCGCCTACAATCTTTTTAAAATCATGGTCTTTTGTTAAAAAAGCCGTAAATCCCTTCAGCTCATCCTTAGACAAATTGAAATTTGTGCCCTCCAGCTTCAGAACTTTCCTTAAGCCGTCATAATCCTTTCCAATGACCAGCTTTTCGAAGCGTTCGACTGTTTTTTCAGGCTTGTAATAATTAGACAAAAAGGTATGGGCGGCAAACAAACCAACTGCCAAAACCAAAACAGCAGCAATCACCCATTTGATTGGGGCTGATAAGGTAAAGCGGGGATTCAGTACTGCCCTTGACGGGGTCCCCGAATTATTTTTTTCCCCGCAATGATTGCAAAATGCTTGCTGCGGTGAAATTGTATTGCCGCAATTTCGACAGGCTGCCATGACTGTTATCCCCTTTTTCCTTCGGCTTTTAACTTATGAATCAATGTCCCAAGAAAGGCAAATACAAAGGATAGGAGCAGACTCCTAATGAACGTTGCTGCCGGCCCAAAGCCAAGCTCCATCGCAAATTTTATCGTATCGGAAAACTTAGGTCCGCTCCCATTTACTGAAATCCCTATATCGGTGAATGCGGCCAGTCCAGTCATGATGACGGCATAGATGACACTAAAGATGACCAGATTCTTGAGTAAATTAGGTTTTAAAGCAATTTTGAAGCCAGCCCAGATAAAAAGTGCAATTGGTATGAGCAAGGCAAACTTTAAATACATATCCAAATCGGCTTGGGACAGCGCCCTCTCCAGATCAAAAACGGTCGAGCCGTCGTTGGCCGCTCCTGTGGCATCAACCCCAGAGAAAATTCCGTAGGATAAGGCCCCTTCCTCACTGTCTTTGTTAACAAATAATGTCAGCGGTGCAAGGTGAAGCAGATTCCAAAGATAGCTTCCAAGCTGGACAGAAATAGTTGTAATAAATACATAGCTTTTATCGATTATTTTTTCCAGCGGCGTATTGAAAAAATAGTGCCCGAACTCATCATTGAAATCAGCTATTTTGCTGGAAAAATAGATAAATAGACCAATAGTAAAAAGGAAAATCCCGCGAAAGGGAACTGCAATCGCTTGATGGATTGCTTCGCCGGAAGGTGTCCACTCAGACAAGTGCCCAGTGACCTTTCGAAAGCTGGTTGCAAATAGACTGCCAAGCCCGCTGAAAAGGAATCCAAATAGCAGCGTCATCATTAAGGTTTTAAAAAATGAATAATTCGTATTCATATCTAACGCCATATTGACATCTCTTTTATTTAAATCGAAATTGTAGGAAAAACCGGCGAATAGTGAAAACACAGCCATAAATAGCGCATAAAGTACAGCAATTCCGAGCGCATTGACTACATGGTCCGCCAGAGTTGAACTGCGGTTTCTCCGGGCTGCGAAAATGCCGGCAGCAAATAATCCCAGAAATGGAATCAGCAAATATATTAAGAAGCCATTCTTTGCTTCTGCTTTGGCCGTCGCATTACCGCTATCCCCATAAATGCTTCCCTTTATATTAACTGACACGACTGGATTCTGAAGATTCGTCATCATCACAATATCTGAAATGCCATAAAGCTTGCCGACCTTTGGAAGCTTTGAATCTGTTTCGCTTTCAATTTCGTAGATAAGAGCATCTAGGCTTCCGACATTATACTCCTTCAAACTATCACTAAATAAACTGTTATAAAGCTTCTCTGATGATTTCATAACCGAAAAGGATAAGGCAAAAATAACGATGATTGCTAGTAGTGCCGGTACAAGCGCTTTTGTAAGATGGGTAAGCTGGAAGCTTGGCAGCTTCTTGGGAAATACGGACGTTAACTGGGTTATTTCCTTTGGTACAGCAAACCCTTTATCCTTACTGTATTGTGCACTGCTGGCGCCACAATCTGTGCAGTAGTTAAAATGATTAATTGTTTTTGCCCCGCAGTTGGAGCAGAAGGCTGTCTTTTGTTCCTTTAAGCGATATTTCACGGGATTGCTTTTTAAAGGTGTGCTGTCTTGAACGCAATAATTTGCTGTTGCGGGATTCTCCGCACCGCAGTTTTTACAATACATCTTCATGCCCCCTTACAAAACCATACGGCTGCCGCAGCAAGCGCAGAATTTTGCTTGTGCCGGAACTTGTTCCTCGCAGGTTGGGCAGACTGCCGTTTCCTCTGTATCATTTCCGATTGCGATTGGTTCCTGTATTTGACCGCATGATCCGCAAAATTTATCATTCGCCCCGATTTGAGTTCCACAGTTCGAGCAGGCCCATGTATCTGATTTCCTATTTAACTGTTCTAAAGCTTTTTGTGTTTGAAAAATCCCTCGGTCCAATTCCGCAATTTTTAGAACATATTCCCGCAGCTGCGGGTCCTGTACGTCACCGGTGCGAATCCTTCGGTATGTATCCTCGCCAAGCTTAAGCAAAAGATCGGCACGTCTTTCAGAATTCTCTTGAACTAGCTTTCGATATTGGCTGATTTCTTGGGCGACTTGAAGTTTTTGTTTCCCCTGCTGCAGAGAATCCTGAAGCATATTCAGCCCCCCACCCAGCTTTGTTTGTAAATCACTCATCTACTAATCTCTCCTTTACCCAACAATATACTCATTACAAATTTACCATGCTTTTGTAAAAAAAGGAAGGTCCCGGCCCTCGGCATAAAGACCGAGCCACTTTCATAAGGTTTAAGGGGAGGGATTCTGAATGAGGTATATGAAATCAATTATAAGCGTACTCATTGCCATTGTTATATTAGTGGTAGTCTTTGCTTCGGTTACAACTGTGGCTTCAGGAAATAGAGGGGTTCTTTTGCAATTAGGGGCCGTAAAGCCGACGATATTAACGGAAGGGTTTCATTTTAAGATACCGTTTATCCAAACCGTTCAACTGATTGAAGTCCGGGTACAAAAGGAAGAAAGTTCCCAGACAGCTGCTTCAAAGGATCTCCAAATAGTTACAACAAATGTCGCAGTAAATTTTTCTGTCGATCCGGGAGTGGTGAATAAGCTCTATCAAGAAATCGGATTGGACTATCGTTCCCGAATTGTTGAACCGGCGATTGCCGAATCACTTAAAGCGGTAACAGCACAGTACACGGCAGAAGAATTAATTTCCAAACGTCCGGAAGTTTCTGCGAAAGTGAAGGAAATGCTCGGAAAAAAATTAACAAAATATTATATGATTCTAGAAGATATCAATATTAAAGAATTTGCTTTTAGCGAAGAATTCAATAAAGCGATTGAATCCAAACAAACTGCTGAACAAAATGCTTTACGGGCGCAAAGAGACTTAGAAAGAATTAAAATTGAAGCAGAGCAGAAAATCGCTCAAGCAGGTGCGGAAGCAGAGGCATTAAGATTGAAAAAGCAAGAAGTAACTGCGGAATTAATCCAATTAAAACAAATTGAGGTCCAAGAAAAGGCATTGGAAAAATGGGATGGCCGCTTGCCAAGCGTCACAGGCGGAGCAACACCATTTATTGATTTAAATGGACTTGCGACAAAGTAAAGGGACTAGGGCCCCCTCCCGGTTAGGGAATAGGGGCCTGTCCCTCTTTTAAGATATTTTGTTAACTAGAATTGTCACGAAGGTACTAAGGATGACAGTGGCAATCATGATTGATCCATATAGAATGCCTTTTTTCCTCTTTTTTTGATAAATTACTTCTTCTGGTGTAAGCCAATTTTTTTTTGACATCAATGATTCTCCTTTTTCTTATTGATGGCAGCTGGCTGGCTTTGTCAAATGAACGGAAGCCCCTATAGCTTTGCGTCATCACTTTTCAGTGACTTTGCCCTTTAATTAGTGCCTCGAAATATTATACTCCAAGATTAAGTGCCTGTCATCGCCTAATGGGACGAATTTACTGTAAACTCGTCCCGATTCTTTATAAATGAATACCTTTTAGTGGGACAAGGGGCCTATCCAAACTCCTTCTCATCAATGATTCCCAACCTAAAATGATTATATTTTCACGTTAAGTATTGTATCTAAGTTTAAAAGTGTGTAAAAATATAGGATAATAGGAATTGATTGGGGGATATTAGGTGAGGGAAAAAGTTATATTTTTATTTATAATGTTCACGCTTGCACTAGGTAGTTCTGTGGATGCCCATTCAGGCAGAACTGATTCAAATGGCGGACATAATTGTAGTGAGAAGTCCAAAGCGAAGGGGCTTTGTACGGGCTATCATTATCATAATGGAGGATCAAGTTCTGGAGGCAGTTCCACAAAAGTTGGTTCATCAGGTGGGACTACTCAAACCGTTCCGGCAGCTAAGCCCGCTGGTCCTAGCCAAGAACAAATAGCGCAACAGGAAAAAGTAAAAGGAGAAAAGGACGGGTATGCTGCAGGTACTACGGCAGGTTATAAAGGAAGTAATGAAAATTCGTCGGCTATTGGGACGGAAGCTTATACGAGTGGTTATTTGGCTGGATACCAAAAGGGTCTAGAAGAGGGAAGGCAAAAGTTAGAAACAGAAAAAAGTGCTGCCTTTGATTCAGGATACACTGCAGGCAAGAACGGGGCAACCGAAGAAGTTCCTAATGTATATTCAGCTAATTCACTGGTAAAAGGGGCCTATGAGGACGGTTTTAATAAGGCTGTTGCTGAAATTGATGAAATGAAG